>CAXUNA010000274.1:0-5792 GCA_964252095.1 uncultured Jatrophihabitans sp.
GCGCCGCAGGAGCGCTCGTCGCCGCCCTCACCGCCGCCGGGTGCAGCGGTGCACGGGACACGCCGGATCACCCGGCCCCGACCGGCGCGTCGGTCCGCACCACGTCACCCGCGCCGTCAGCGTCGCCGTCGCCTCCTCCGTCGGCGGCGGGCTGCCCGACGCCCGCGATCACACCTGCCCCGCCGACCGACTTCCCCCACGTCCCGCTCATCAAGAACCCCGTCTCGACGACGGGTGCCGCCGACGACGCCGCCCTCGCCCGGCAGGGCCTCGCCGCGCTCACGGCCTTCGGTGGGCCGGTTTCCGCGTCGGCGTTCCAGCACTACCTCGACGCGTCGGGCGCCTACCTCGCGCTCCCCGTCGACGGCCTGCTCACCGCGGACCCGGCCTTCGTCACGGAGCTCAACGGGGTGCTCGTCGCGGCGGCGGGCGACGCCGTCCGGCGCGCGGCCGACCCCGGCACCGCGGTCTGCACGGCGGTGTCGTTCACGTCCGGCTGGCGCCCCCACGCCGATGTCGCCGATGCCGACTGGCGTTACACGCTCGGACGTTTCTCCGTTCAGGTGCTCGGGACCGCCGAGCGCGACCACGGTGGCGCCGTCCGGGTCACCTACCGCGCGGCGGTCGGCGACCTCTACGACTTCAACCCCGGCAGCACCTTCGCCACGTTCGCGCGCCTCGCCGAGCACGGCCGGGCGGCGACGTTCCTCGACGGCGGCCTCACCACCGTCCGTTCCGCCACCGTCACCTCGGCGGCGTCGCTCGGCTCCCCCGGCTTCGGCTGACACCCGTCCCGCAGCAGTGCTGCACCGGTGACGCCATGACGGCACGGATGCAGCAGTGCTGCGGGCGCGGGGGCGCGCGTCGGGCTACGTCGGCAGGCCGCGCAGCACCCGCAGCGCGACGGAGAGCACCGCGAGGTCGCCCGCGTCGGGCTCGCTCGCGAGGGCCGCGTCCAGCGTGACGAGCGCACGTTCGACGCGTTCGCTGTTCGCCCCGGCCCACATCTGCATCCGCTCGGTGGCGCCGACCTCGCGGTCGGTGCCACGCAGGACGGTGCGGGTGAGCGCGGAGAGCGCGGCGTAGAGGTCGTGCCGCAACGCGGATCGCGCGAGCGAGTGCCAGCGGTCCCGCCGTTCCAGCCCGGTGATCCGGGTCAGGAGCGCGTCGACGTGGAAGTGCTCGGACAGCGCGAAGTGCAACGCCGCGACCTCGCCGATCGGTTCGGCCTCGGCCCGTGCGATCTCGACGACGTCGAACAGCAGGAACCCGCTCATCAACGCGGAAACCCGTTGGGCGAGCTCCGCGGGCAGACCGGTGGCCTCGAGCTTCTCCGTGTCGGCGTCGAGGGATTCGCGCTCGACACCGCACACCAGGTCGGGCACCTGCGGCAGCAACTGCGCCACCGCCGGGCGGAACCGCTCGATCTCGGCGGCGACGTCGGAGATCGGGAACCGGCTGTCGAGCAACCACCGCGCGGACCGGTCGACGACCCGGCGGATCCACCGCAGCGCCGCGACCTGGGCGGTGGTGGACACCTCGTGGTCGAGCGCCTCGACATCGGACCAGAAGCTCTCGAGGTCGAACACCTCACGGGCGACCGTGTACGCCCGGATGACCTGGTCGACCGGCGCGCCCGTCTCCTCCACCGCGCGGAAGACGAAGGTGGTGCCGGTGCGGTTGACACAGTCGTTGACGACGGCGGTGGTGATGATCTCCCGGCGCAACGGGTGGTCGCCGAGCTTGTCCCGCAGCCGCTCGACGATCTCGGGCGGGAAGTACCCGACCACCGCCCGGGCGAACCACGCCTCGTCGGGCAGGCCGGTGCTGATCAGCCGGCGGGTCAGGCCGTTCTTGACGTAGGCGCTCACCACCGACAGCTCGGGTGACGTCAGCCCCGTGCCCGCCTCGGCCCGTCCGGCGAGCTCGGCGTCGTCGGGCAGGAACTCCAGCGCGCGGTCGAGTTCGCCGTTGCTCTCGAGGTTGCCGAGCAGTCGGCGGTGCACGTTGACCAGCGCCGGCGCCGTGGTGCGGCTGACGCCGAGCAGCACGTTCTGCCCGTAGTTGTCGGCGAGGACCTGCTGGGCCACGACGTCGACCTGCGCCAGCAGCAGCGGATTCCGCTCCGCCGCCGCCAACGCCCCCGACGCCACCGCGCGGTCGAGCAGGATCTTGATGTTGACCTCGTGGTCGGAGGTGTCGACGCCCGCGGAGTTGTCGATGGCGTCGGTGTTGATGCGACCGCCCGCACCGTCGGGCCCACCGAACCGGGCGTACTCGATCCGGCCCAGCTGGGTGAGCCCGAGGTTCCCGCCCTCGCCCACCACCTTCGCCCGCACCGCACGGCCGTCGGCGCGCAGGGTGTCGTTCGCCTTGTCGCCCGCGGCCCCCTGCGGCTCGGTGCTCGCCTTGACGTACGTGCCGATGCCGCCGTTCCACAACAGGTCGACCGGTGCGACCAGCAGCGCGTGGATGAGCTCGGCGGGTGACAGTGACACCGCCTGCGGGCCGAGGCTAAGCACCGCACGCACCTCGGCCGAGATCGGGATCGCCTTCGACGTGCGGGGGAAGAGGCCCCCGCCGGACGAGATCAGCGACGCGTCGTAGTCGGCCCAGCTCGAGCGGGGCAACCCGAACAGCCGCTGCCGTTCGGCGAAGGAGACGGCGGGATCCGGGTCCGGGTCGAGGAACACGTGGCGGTGGTCGAACGCGGCCACCAACCGCAACGTCTGCGACTGCAGCATGCCGTTGCCGAACACGTCGCCGCTCATGTCACCCACGCCGACGACCGTGACGGGATCGCGCGCGACGTCGACGCCCATCTCGCGGAAGTGGTAGGTCACCGATTCCCACGCCCCGCGCGCGGTGATCCCCATGACCTTGTGGTCGTAGCCCACCGAGCCGCCGGAGGCGAACGCGTCGCCGAGCCAGAAGCCGTAGTCCCCCGACACCTCGTTGGCGAGGTCGGAGAACGTCGCCGTGCCCTTGTCGGCGGCGACGACGAGGTAGGCGTCGTCACCGTCGTGCCGGACGACGTGGTCCGGGGGGACCACGTGCGCGGTGCCGTCCGGGCCGAGCACGTCGTTGTCGGTGACGTCGAGCAGGCTCGACACGAACTCCCGGTAGGCCGCGCGACCCTCGGCCAGCCAGTCGTCGCGCTTCGACGGGTCCGGCAGGCGCTTCGCGACGAAGCCGCCCTTCGCTCCCACCGGGACGATGACGGCGTTCTTCACCATCTGCGCCTTGACCAGCCCGAGGACCTCGGTCCGGAAGTCCTCCGGCCGGTCCGACCACCGCAACCCGCCGCGGGCCACCGGGCCGAACCGCAGGTGCACGCCCTCGACCCGGGGCGAGTGCACCCAGATCTCCGCCCAGGGACGGGGTTCGGGCAGGCCGTCGATCTGGTGCGGCGCGAGCTTGATGGCGATACCCGGGCGCCGCTCCCCCGCCGCGTCGCGCCGGTAGGCGTTGGTGCGCAGCGTCGCCGCGATCAACCCGGCGAACGTCCGCAGGATGCGGTCCTGGTCGAGGCTCGAGACGTCGACGAGGGCCTCGGTGATCCTGTCCTGCGCCGACACGTGGTCGTCGGGTGTGGTGACGTGCCGACGGGCCGGATCGAAGCGGTCCTCGAAGAACTCCACCAGCAGCCGCGCGATGACCGGGTGCTCGGCCAGCGTGCGTTCGAGATAGCCCTGACTGAAGCTGACACCCGCGATGTTCGCCTGCCGCAGGTACTTCGCGTAGGTGCGCAGGACATCGGCCTGCCGCCACGTCAGGCCGGCCCGGACGACGAGTGCGTTGAACCCGTCCTGCTCGACCTTTCCCCGCCACAGCAACGCCAGGGTGTCGACGAGTTCGTGCGCGCTGCGGTCGTCGAGCGGGACACCGGTGGGCAGCCGCAGCCCGAAGTCGTAGACCCACGCACTGCCCCCGCCGGGCAGGTCGATCTCGTAGGGCCGCTCGTCCAGGACCTCGAAGCCGGTGTGGGTGAACATCGGCAACGCCCGCGCGAGCGACAGCGTGGCACCGGTGCGGAAGACCTTGAGCCGGCGGTCCGCGGGGTCGTCGGCGGGCGGCCGGTACAGCGCGAACGCCAAGCCGTCCTCGGCCGGGAGGCCCGCGAGCTGCACGAGGTCGGTGACGGCCGTCGACGGTGCGAAGTCCTCCTTGTAGGCCTCGGGCAACCCGACGACGAACCGTTGCATGATGCCCTCGGCCCGCTCCTCGCCGACCGCGAGCGTCAGCAGGTCGGCGGCATCGTCGGACCAGCGGCGGATGACGGCCTGCACCTGGTTCTCGACCGTGCTGCGCTCGGGGTTCGGCAGCTCCTCCCCCGGCCGCAGCGCGATGAGGAACTGCATGCGCGCGAGGTCGAGCTCGGTGATGCGGTCGTCGCGCCCGATGGCGTCGCCCGGCCAGTGCGCGGCGATGATCTCGCACACCCGCCGCCGGGTCTCCGGGCCGAAGCGGTCGGCCGGCAGGTAGACGAGCACCGAGACGAAGTCGTGGTTGAGGTGGACGCGCGCGAACACCCCGACCCCGCCGTGGTCGGCGCGGTCGACGACCAGCTGTGCCAGGCGCAGCAGGTCGGGCGTGGGTGCCTCGAGCATCTCGTCGCGGGGCAGGGTGCGCACCGCCGCCGCGAGCCGGCGGCCGCTGTGGCTGTCGGCCCGCACGCCCGAGGTCGCCATGATCTCGGCGATCCGCTGCCGCACCACCGGGACCTGGCCGAGCGTGTAGTCGGCGCGGTCGACGATCAACCCGAGGAACACGTGCAACCGGCCGTCGACCGGGTCGATCACGGTCACGCAGTCGTAGTGCGCCGCGCGCCGGATCCGCGAGACCAGCGGGGACTTGAAGATCACCAGCGGGTGGCCGCTGCGGAACGCCGGCAGCAGCTCCGACGGTGTGATGGTCACGCCGTCCGGGCGCAGGACCCCTTCGCCCGACGATCGCGGCGCGCTGGCGGGATCGGCGCCGAGGGCGGTGGCGGTGAACGCGGCGTGACCCGCGATGAGGTAGTTGCCGTCGGCGAGCCACCGCAGCAGCTGCCCGGCCTCGGCGCTGGTGTCGCGGTCGAAGTCGCCCGGCTGGTCGACGAGGTGGTCGGCCAGGGTGCGCATCGCCGCGTACATCGGCGAGGCGTCGCCGACCGCGTGGAGGACGTCGACCAGTGCATCGTGCAACCGTTGTTCGACGATCTCCCGCGTGCCGGCGTCGACGGCCGGGATCTCGGCGTGGATCCAGGACTCCGTGATCGCGCCCGGCGGCAGCGCGGCGGTGTCGGCGAGGTCGTGGACCTCGACCAGCACGCCCGCGGGGTCGCGCTCGACGATGAGGGCCGGGTGCACGAGCGCGACGATGGTGTGGCCGCTGTGCTCGAGCTCGGCGCGCACCGACTCGACGAGGTACGGCATGTCGGGGCTGACGATGTCGAACGAGGTGACCGGTCCCTGCTCGGTGGCGAAACCCTCGTCGGTGGCGCCCACCGCGCGTGAGGCCGGCGAGGGCCCATCCCGCCGTGCCGGCGGTAGTGCCCGTGGCCTGCCGTCCCCCGGGATGGCCCGGCTGCACCGGGACCTGCCGCGCGGCCTGGGTGACGTAGCGGTGGACGAACGTGTCGCCCCGGCCGATCTCGCTCCGGTCCCGGTCGTCCCGGCCCCTGTCGTCCCGGCCCCGGTCGTCCCGCGTCGTCCTGCTCGACGTCATCCCACACCCATCGTCGTCGTGCTCCCGCCACCTCGTTGTGACAGGTCTCCATCCTGGCACCGCGCCGGGTCGGTGTTGGATGG
>CAXUNA010000275.1:0-5782 GCA_964252095.1 uncultured Jatrophihabitans sp.
GCCCGTGTCCGGTGAGCGGGCCCTCGAGCGCCGTGGCGTCGTCGACGATGTCGGCCGCGACCGCCAGGTCGACCGCCCGCGGGGACGGCGGGACGAGCAACGACGCCGTCCGCTCGTTGCCGCGGTTCTCACGCAGGCCCACGGCGACGGCGACCAGCCGCGCGCCGCCGACCGCGCGGAGCAGGAGCGGCTCGCTGAGCTCGACCCCACGCACCCGCTGGTGCTCGAGGGTCGTCTCCCGCCGGGTGATCAGGCCGCGGGTGACGTGCAGGGTGCCGTCGGGTCGGCGGGTCAACAGGAACCGGTGGAAGGCGAGCACGTACCCGATGATCGACAGCAGCGAGACGAGGACGACCACGCCGACCACGATCTGGACGACGTCGAGCCACAACGGTGTCCGCTGCAACGATCGGATGGCGTCACGGGTGAGGGCGAAGCGGGTGGGGTCGATGCGGGCCTCGTTGAACAGCCGCGACCCGAAGCCGACGACCACGAGCCCGGTGATCGCCCCGGACAGCGTGAACGGTGCATACAGCAACCATCTCGGCCGCAGTCGTACGAGCTCGACGTCCGGTGCGGGGTCCTTCTCGAGGGGGACCGCATGGCGTGATGCGAGGTCCGGGCGCTGCAACAGTTCCAGGCGCAGTCGCTCGGCGTCGGCGACGGTGAGGCCGTCGAGCACGAGGTCGCGGTGGCGGCGCGTGTCGGTCTTGCCGGTGCCGACCACCACCTTGCCGAGTCCGAGCAGGCGGTGCAGGAACGGTGCGGTGACGTCGACCGAGCGCACCCGGTCACGCGGCGCGACCGAGGTCGACCGGTTCACCACGCCGCGCCGGATCTGCACCTGTTCGGGGGTGACCCGGTACGTCGTGGTGAGGTACCGGACGAGGCCCCACGCGACGAGCGCGACCGCCCCCGCCCCGGTGATCGCGGTGCGGATCGGGTCGCCGAAGCCGGTGAACAGGATGACGACGATCGGGATGATGCCGCGCGCCAGTTCCTGCAGCGGCGCGACGAACAGCATCCGTCGGTCGAGCCGGCGCCACGGGACGTCGCTCGGGACGACACCGCCGGGATCCGGCGGTGGCATCGGCGGATACCCGCCCGCAGCAGGACCGTCAGGTGGCGTCGTCACGGGAATCACCCGCCACCCGGGCGAGTTCCGCGCTCAACCGCTCGGCGACCGCACGGTCGAGGGCCGGCACGTGCAACGGTCCGGCGGCGGACGCGGTGGTGACGGTCAGCGTCGCGAGCCCGAAGAGGTTCTCGATCACGCCGCGTTCCATGTCGACGGTCTGCACGCGTGACAGCGGCGCGATCCGCCGCTCCACCACGAGCCAGCCGCTCTGCGTCTGGAACGCGGTCGGGGACTGCTCCCACCGGTGGATCCGGTACCGCCACCGCGGCATGACCACGACGTGCAACACGGCCAGCAGGAACGACACCGCGACGATCGGCGCCCACACCGCGGGGGCGGGACCGACCGGCAGCAGGACGGCGGACTCGATCCCGCCGACGACGACCCACAGCGGCAGGGCCCGCACCGTCCAGTAGCCGATGGCCCGACGGGACACCCGCTCTCGCGGGGGCGCCGGAACGGCCGGGGGAGCCGTCACCAGCCCCGGGCGCGCCACTCGGGCAGCGACGGCCGCTCCGCGCCGAGCGTCGTGTCGTTCCCGTGTCCCGGGTAGACCCACGTGTCGTCGGGCAGGACGTCGAAGACCCGGGCGGTGACGTCGTCGAGCAGCGAGGTGAAGTCGTCCGGGGACCAGGTCTTGCCGACGCCGCCGGGGAACAGCGAGTCGCCCGTGAACAGGTGGGGGCGGCCCTCGGCCGGGCGGTACAGCAGGGCGACCGATCCCGGCGTGTGGCCGCGCAGGCCGATGACCTCGAGCACCACCTCCCCGACCGCGACGACGTCGCCGTGGTGCAACCGCTCGTCGACGGCGACCGGGAGTTCGTCGGCGTCCTCCTCGCCCGCGAACACCGCCGCGCCGGCGTCGACGACGGTGTCGGCGAGCGCTGTCCAGTGGTCCTCGTGGCGGTGCGTGGTGACGATGCTGCTGACCGGCGGCCCCTCGAAGCGCACCAGCTCGGCCAGCCGGGCCGGCTCGGCCGCGGCGTCGACGAGCAACCCCTCGCCGGACGCGGTGCAGCGCAGCAGGTAGGCGTCGTTGTTCATCGGCCCGACCGCGAGTTTGACGATGGTCAGCCCGGGCAGCCGCCGGACGTCCCACGGGCCGCCGACCTCGACCTCCCCGGTGTAGTCGTCGACGGGGGCGTGCGGTGCGGTCATGCGTCCTCTTCCAGGCCGGCCAGGGGGATCTCGTCGGTGTCCATGGCGCCGGGCGCGTCCGAGAAGATCGGGATCTCCTCGGTGGGCGGGTCCTCGAGGACCGAGACCTTCGCGTCGGGCAGGTAGCGCAGGACGTTCTTGACGTACGAGTCGACGGCCGCGGACCGGCCGACGTCGGCACCGTTCGCCTCGGACAGGAACCAGCGGTGCTCGGCGATCTCGTAGAACAGTTCGGCGTCGGGGAGCTTCGCGCGCAGCTCGGCCGGCACGCGGCTGAGGGTGCCGTAGAACTTCTCGTCCAGCCAGCGGCGGGCCGCGAGGTCCTCCGGCACCGGGTGCCCGACGCCGTCCTCCCACGCGCCGCGGTACCGGGCGATGTCGGAGAGCAGCCGGCGGGCCTGGTTCTCCTGCACGTCGAGGCCGGTGAGCGCGAACAGCCGGCGGCGGTGGTGACCCGGCTCGACGATGTGCGTGCCGATCCGGAGCTTGCGGCCCTCGTCGACGCTCTCGACGTTGACCTCGGCGACGTCGAAACCGAGGCTGTTGAGGCGGCGGACGCGTTGGTCGATGCGGTACTTCTCTCCGGTGGCGATGACCTCGTCGCTGGTCAGCTGCGCCCACAGCGACTCGTAGCGGGGCGTGAGCTCCATCGACAGCTCGATCGGGTCGATCTCCTCGTCGAGGTAGCCGCCGGCCTGCAGGTCGAACATCTCGCCGGCGATGTTGTCGGTGGCGATCTGCAGGTCGTGCGCGCGCTGGCCGCGGGAGAGCGTCGTGTGCAGCTCGCCGGTCTCGGCGTCCACGAGGTAGGCCGCGAGCGCCCCGGCGTCCCGACGGAACAGGGTGTTCGACAGCGAGCAGTCACCCCAGAAGAACCCCGCGAGGTGCAGGCGCACGAACAGCTCGGCGAGGGCGTCGATGAGCCGGTTGCGCAGGTTCGGCAGCACGCGGCCGGTGAACAGCGAGCGGTACGGCAGCGAGAACGGCAGGTGGCGGGTGATGAGCAGACCACCGAGGTCGTCGCCCTCGGGGTCGGTGCGTTCGACGACCGTGCCGAACGCGCTCACGACCGGCACCGACCGGTCGGCGAGTTCGTGCAGCAGCTTGTGCTCGCGGACGACGAACCGGTCGGTCGCCTCCTTCAGCGCGAACAGTTCGTTGTTGGCGCGCACGAACCGGACGACGTGCCGCGAGATGCCGCGGGGGACCTGCACGAGCAGATCGCTGTCCCACGTCTCGAGCGGGGTGTCCAGGGGCAGGTCGAGCAGGTCGGTGGCGGCACCGAGCGTGGTCAACGTGTAGGTCCCCATGGCGCCGATCAGCCTAGAGCTTCCGGCCTGTGACGTCGTGGACGCGCCGGGGTGCCATGTCAGCCGCAGAACTCGGGGGCGCTGACCTCTCCCCGGTCGCCGACGTAGACCGTGCCTGCGGCGACGTGCCCCGGGTAGCCCATGGTGATGCGCAGCGCGGTGCCGTCGGTGCCGTCGACGTACGTGTCGTAGCTGTCGTAGATGTTCTTCACCAGCGTCGTGGCCGGGTAGGCCGCGTGCACCTGCGCCCAGCTGGCACCGGGGCGGACACCGGCGGCCGTGATCCAGTTCGGGGTCCCGATGATGCGGACGCGGTCACCGCCGGACCGGTCGAGGAACGCGTCCACCTCGTAGCCGCCGTCCGCCGGGTCGAGCGTGCTGCAGTCGGGACTTCCGTCGCGGCGGATCGGTACCCCGGCCGCTGCTTCCAGTTCGGCGCTCGTCGTGCCGGTGCGGGTGTTGCCCACCCGCCCCGGTGACACGAGCAACGGGAACTCGTCCCAGGTGCAGCCGCGCAGGTACAGCTGAGCGAACTGGCCCTCGGCGAACGTCCACTCGACGTGCAGCAGCAGCACGTCGAGCGTGGCCTGCAGCGAGGCGCCCACGCCGGCACCGACGCTCGTGCACCCGTGCCCGGAGTTGGCCACCGCCGCGTACGGACCGACCGTCCCGCCGATGCCGACGACGCCCGCGAGCGTCACCGCGATGTCGAGCCCCGCCTGCAGCGTGACGTTCCCGCTGCCGCTCGGCGAGGCCGCCGCGTCGGTGCCGAAGGTGTGGACGTCGGCGTCGTGCCCGTTGCCGCGGTCGAAGCCGACGGCCACGTGCGGGCGCCAGGTCCACGACATGCCGGCGGAGCCGGACGTCGTCAGGACCACCACCGGTGAGGCCTCGATCCAGATGGGCGGGGTCGCGCTGACCGGGATCCGCAGCTTCAGCCTGGTGCCGCTCGCCTTCAGCGAGCAGGAGATCTTGCCGCTGAACGAGTACCCGACGGTGAAGACCGGGTTGAAGGAGAGTTCGGCGTGGATGGAACGACGTCTCGCGTTCAGGGCGAAGTCCAGGTGCATCGCCGAGAGGTCCGCGGTGATGTGGATCGACGCGGCGGCGCCCGAGCCCGTGCAGGTGAACGCGGCCCGGCCGACGTCGAAGTTGGCCCCGACCCCGGCAGCGGCGGGCTTCGCGCCGTCGGCCGCGACGACGTCGGAGGCCCGGATCGACCGGTTCACCGCGATGTCGAGGCCGGCGTAGAGCTGGTCGAGTGCCGCGGGGGTGGTGGTGACGCTGGTGGTGCCGTTCGTGTGCGCCACGACGTCACGTGCCGTGCCGGCTACCCCGGACTTCGCGATCGACCCGGCGGGGACGACCAGACCACCACCGACCTCCGGCGCGCGCTGGCCGGCCGGGAGGGTGACGGTCGTCGAGCCGTCGGAGTTCGTGACGGCCTGGGTCACGCGGTCGGCGGGGCTGACCACCGTGGCCGCCTTCGGGTCGGTGTCGACGACCGAACGGTCCTGGGCCAGGTAGTAACCGGTGACGTCGGCGACCAGTTGCACGGTTCCGCCGGAACCGTTGTACAGGTCAACGGTCCCGTCGGTGCCGACCGGCGCGACCACGAGGTTCGGCACGGTCGCGCCCCGGGTGAAGTTGAGGGTCGACGCCAGCGGTCGGGTCGTCCCGTCCGCCCACACCGTCAGGTACCCCGCGCCCGTCGGCGCCGTGGCCGTCACGTTGAGCACGACGGCGTCGACACCGGTGGCCGGCACACCACCGCGACCCCGCACGGTGAGCCGGGTGGTGGCCCCGCGCGCGACGGCCGCCCGCGGTGCGCCGTTGCCGGTCCGGGTGTCAAGCAACCGGGTCGGCGGCAGTGGCGCGGACGTCCCGGCGGCGGACAGCGTGCCGGTGAGGACGAAGGCTGCGACGTCTGCGATCACCTGCACCGTCCCGCCGGAGCCGTTGTAGAGCCGGATCGTGCCGTCGGGTCCGACCGGGACGAGCGCGAGGTCGGGCACGGTCTGGCCGCGGCTGAAGTCGAGGTTCGACGCGAGCGGTCGGGTGCTGCCGCCGGCCCAAGCCGTCAGGTAGCCCGTGGCGGTGGGAGCGGTGGCCGTGATGTTGAGGACCACGGCGCCGACCCCGCCCGCCGGGACACCGCCGCGCCCGCTCACGTCGC
>CAXUNA010000276.1:0-5731 GCA_964252095.1 uncultured Jatrophihabitans sp.
GTGGTGGGGGCTGCGCGGCCCGTCGACGCCGTCCGCGACGGGCAGCACCCCGGCCGCACGGACCACCGCCCCCGACTTCCCGTCGACGTCGGCCACGGTGTCCACACCGGCGTCGACGTCCGCCGCGCCGACCCCCACCGCCCCGGCCACGGTCTCGCCCGGCGGCGTCCAGATCGGTGCCGTGGCCACCGATCCGCACATCGCGGCCGTCGTCGCCGTGTTCGACACCTACTTCCGCGGCATCAACAGCCACGACGCCGCCCTCGCACTGTCGGTCTTCGACCCCAGCGGGGTCATCGACCCGGGCGATCCCGCGCAGGTGGCGAGGTTCGCGCGTGACACCGCCACCACCCAGGACGACGCCGCGAGTGTCGCGAGCATCGGCGTCACCGCCGCGGGTCTCGACGTCCGCGTCGGGTTCCGGAGCCGGCAGGACCCGTCGCTCGGGCCGGACGGCCAGGCGTGCAC
This sequence comes from uncultured Jatrophihabitans sp., assembly GCA_964252095.1. Lineage (GTDB taxonomy): Bacteria > Actinomycetota > Actinomycetes > Mycobacteriales > Jatrophihabitantaceae > CAXUNA01. Next base: position 469 of record CAXUNA010000276.1, read on the forward strand.
CCGGTGGTCGGTGCTCTACCACCTCACCGCGCAGGGCACCCGCTACCTCGTCCTCGGCTCCGACGCCGCGCACACCGGCTGCTGACCGCGGGAACCTTCCGGGCACAGGGCACGTCTTCCGGACGGACCCGTTAGGGTTCGGTCAACACGATCCCGGGAAGGGATCGCCACGGTCGCGGGCCTCCCGGCCCGCCTCACGGAAGGTGTGAGCACATGGGTGTGTCCCTGTCCAAGGGTGGCAACGTCTCGCTGACCAAGGCGGCCCCGGGGCTGACGGCCGTCGCGGTGGGTCTGGGCTGGGACGCCCGCACCACCGACGGCACCGCGTTCGACCTCGACGCCAGCGCCATCGGCGTCGACCAGGCGGGCAAGGTCGTCAACGATTCCTTCTTCGTCTTCTTCAACAACCTCAAGTCGCCCGAGGGCTCGATCGAGCACAAGGGCGACAACAAGACCGGCGAGGGCGAGGGCGACGACGAGGTTATCGACGTGACCCTCACCGGCGTGCCGGCCGAGGTCGACAAGGTCGTGTTCGTCGTGTCGATCTACGGCGACTCCGGCCAGTCGTTCGGCCAGGTGCGCAACGCCTACATCCGCGTGGTGAACAAGGGCGACAACAACGAGCTCGCCCGCCACGACCTCTCCGAGGACGCCTCGACCGAGACGGCGATGGTGTTCGGCGAGCTCTACCCCCGGGGCGACGCGTGGACGTGCCGCCCCAGGGGGCCGGGCTACACCCGCGGCCGCGCGGGCAGCCCCCGCGACTACGGCGTCAACGTCTAGGACGCGTCCCGGCGTCCGGCTCGTCACGAGCGGCACCGCCGCGACACGACCTGACCGCTGCGGTTCCCGCAGTCCCCTCCCGAGGAGTTCCGGTTGTTCCTGAAGACGTTTCGGCTGTCGTTCGTCGTCACGATCGTCCTGCTCGTGCTCGCCTTCGTCTACGACTCGGGGCAGGGGCTCGCGCTCGCCGCCATCCTCGCGGTGCTCGAGGTGTCGCTGAGCTTCGACAACGCCGTCGTCAACGCGACGGTGCTGGTCAAGCTCAACGACTTCTGGCAGAAGATCTTCCTGACCATCGGCGTCATCATCGCCGTGTTCGGGATGCGGCTCGTGTTCCCGCTGCTCATCGTGGGGGTCACGGCCAAGCTCAACCCGGTCGAGGCGGTGCGGCTCGCGCTCGAGAAGGGCGACCCGGACACGCCCGGGACGTACGGGTACCTGCTCAACGACGCCCACCCGGCGATCGCGGCCTTCGGCGGCGCGTTCCTGTTGCTGCTGTTCCTGGACTTCGTGTTCGAGGAACGCGACATCACCTGGCTGTCGTGGCTGGAGAAGCCGCTCGCGAAGATCGGCAAGCTGGACGCCCTGTCGGTGGTGGTCGCGCTGATCGTCGTGGCCGTCGCGGGCGAGGTCATCGCCCCCGAGGGCAAGACCGGAACGGTGCTGCTCTCGGGCATCCTCGGCGTGGTGGCCTACCTGCTCGTGAGCGGCCTGGGCGATCTGTTCGACGTCGACGAGGAGGGCGAGGACGGCGAACCGGCCGAGCTGTCCGGCGGGAAGGCGGCGGGTCAGATCGCGCTGCGGGCCGGCAAGGCCGCGTTCTTCACCTTCCTCTACCTCGAGGTCCTCGACGCGTCGTTCTCGTTCGACGGTGTCATCGGCGCGTTCGCGATCACGTCGGATCCGATCATCATCGCCCTCGGCCTCGGCATCGGTGCGATGTTCATCCGGTCGCTGACGCTCTTCCTCGTCCACCACGGCACGCTGAGCAAGTTCCCGCACCTGGAACACGGCGCGCTGTGGGCTATCGGGGCACTCGCCACGATCCTCATCATCAGCATCGACGTCGAGGTGCCCGAGGTCGTCACCGGTCTCGTCGGCGTCGCGTTCATCGGTCTGTCCCTGCTGACCTCGATCCGCTACAACAGGAACCACCCGGACGAGGACACCGCGGAGACGGTCCCGCCGGGGCCGGCCGGCGGCGAGGAACCCGTCACCGCCGCCGGCGGCGGGCACAGCTAGTTCGAGGAGGACCACCGTGCCGATCGACTACACCAAGCGTCCGAGCGACCCCGGTGCCGGTGCGCCGCCCGCGGGTGGCGGCGCTCCGGTCAGCCTGTCCAAGGTGACGCTCACCAAGAGCGCTCCGACGGTCTCGCTCGCCAAGCACGGCGGGGTCGGCGGCACGCTGCGGGTGGCGTTGAACTGGAATGCCAAGCCGCCGTCGGGGCTGTTCAAGCACAGCAACCCGATCGACCTCGACCTCGCCTGCCTCTACGAGTTCGCCGACGGCAGCAAGGGCGCGGTGCAGGCGCTGGGCAACATGCTGCAGGCGCCCGCCGACGTCCCGAACCCGATCGTGCGGCTGTCGGGTGACGACCGCAGCGGTGGCGGTGGCGAGGAGATGTTCGTCGACCTCGGGCAGGCCGCGGCCATCCGCCGGATCATCGTGTTCGCCTTCATCTACGAGGGGGCGGCGAACTGGGCCGAGGCGAACGGCGTGGTGCGGCTGTTCCCGGCGAACGGTCCCGAGATCGAGGTCGCGCTCGACGAGCCGCGCAACGGCGCCCGCACCTGCGCGATCGCGCTGCTCACCAACACCGGCGGCGACATCGACGTCCGCCGCGAGGTCCGCTACATCGACGGCATGCAGCAGGCCCTCGACGAGGCCTACGGCTGGGGCATGCGCTGGCAGTCGGCCCGCAAGTAGCCCGCGGGCGGCGCCGGTCGTAGGTTCGGTGCTGCACGCATGCTGATCAGCACCTCCGCGGTCAGCGAGTACTGGAGGGGAAGCACCGATGTCCGAACTCGACCTCGGCACGACGCCGGCGGCGACCACGACCACCGGGCCCGCAGCGGGCTCGACCGACCTGGTCCTGGCCCCGCCGCCACCGGTCGTCGTCGTGAAGGAGGAGCAGGCCGCCGGGGCCGTGCCGGTCGACCCGGCCACCCAGACCGCGCTGCAGCAGCGGGCGGCGGGCTTCGCCGCCGAGCTCGCCACGATCGACCCGAAGTCGCCCGCGTTCACGCAGAAGGTCACCTCGATCACCTCGATGGGCGACCAGGAACTGCGCGCGTCCGCACAGGTCTCCAACCGGATGCTGGACCGGCCGGCCGCGGCGATGGGCAAGGGCGGCAAGGGGGGCGGTGACGCCCAGACCCGCGTCGCCGGCACGCTCACCGAACTGCGCAACGTCGTCACCGAGCTCGACCCGAACCGGGCCGACCTGTCCGGCATGAAGAAGGTCCTCAAGTGGCTGCCGGGCGGGGACAAGATCGCCGCCTACTTCGCGCGGTACGAGACCGCGCAGGCCCAGATCGACGCCATCATCAAGTCGCTGGCCTCGGGGCAGGACGAGCTGCGCAAGGACAACGCGTCGATCGACACCGAGAAGCAGAACATGTGGACCACCATGGGCAAACTCTCGGAGTACAACGCCCTGGCCGGTGCCCTCGACGAAGCCGTCACCCAGAAGGTCGCCGAGCTCGAGGCGGCGGGCCGCACCGAGGACGCCAACACCCTGAAGTCCGACGCGCTGTTCGCGATCCGCCAGCGGCGGCAGGACATCATGACCCAGATGGCGGTCTCGGTGCAGGGCTACATGGCCCTCGACCTGGTCCGCAAGAACAACGTCGAGCTGATCAAGGGTGTCGACCGCGCGCAGACCACGACGATCTCCGCGTTGCGGACCGCGGTCATCGTGTCGCAGGCGCTGTCGCGGCAGAAGCTGGTCCTCGACCAGATCACCGCGCTCAACACCGTCACCTCGAACCTCATCGAGTCGACCTCGGAGCAGTTGAAGCTGCAGGGCGCGCAGATCAACCAGCAGGCGGCGAGCTCGACGATCGAGATCGACAAGCTGCAGAAGGCGTTCGACAACGTCTTCGCGACGATGGACGCCCTCGACACCTTCCGGGCGCAGGCGACCGACAGCATGGCGCAGACCGTCACCGCCTTGCAGGGCCAGATCGACCGGGCGCAGCCGTACCTCGAGCGCACCCGGCGCGGTGAGATCACCCAGTAACGCATGGCGCTCTTCGGTCGCGGCAGGAAAGAGGAGCCGAAGCCTGCTCCGGTCGATCCCGGCCCGCCGGCCGAGGAGCGGCCGGAGGTGCTCGGCGACGAGACCTGGAAGCTCATCCGGTACGTCAACGAGTCGGCGGGGCGGCTGCCGGGCAGCGCCGTGGTCGAGGCCCGCGGGATCACCGACACGTTGCGGGAGATCATCGCGACCTCGGCGGTGCGCCCGCTCGACGTCTACACCCTCGTCGCGGTGAAGGGGATCGTGTACGACTACCTGCCCACGACGTTGCAGACGTTCCTCTCGCTGGAGCCGTCACTGGTGTCGGTGGCGCGGCCGAACGGCCAGACCCCGCTCCAGTCGCTCGACGAGCAGCTGGCATCGTTGCAGGATGCAGCGGACCGGGTGTTGGAGGCCGCGCGGGCGCAGGACGTCGACGCGCTCATGACGCAGGGCAACTTCCTGTCGACCAAGTTCCACCGTTCGGACCTGGACCTCTGAGCCATGCCACCACCCATGCGCCGCGGGGCGAACGTGTCGCTCACCCGGGAGATCCCCGACCTGCGCACCGTCGTGCTCGGCGCGGACTGGGACGTCGGCAGCGAGACCGTGCTGGCCGAGAACCTCGTCACGGCCGCGCTGCTCACCGGCCACGACGACCGCGTGCTGTCCGACCGGCACTTCGTGTTCTTCAACCAGCTGCACTCGCCCGACCTCTCGGTGGCCGCGATGGCCGACGCCGTCGGCGACGACGACGACCAGATCGAGGTCGACCTGCCCGATGTGCCCGCCGAGGTCGAGCACATCGTCGCGGTGCTCTACGTCAACGAGGGCCCGGGCCCGCGCCGCACCCTCGGCCAGCTCAAGCGGTTGACGCTGCGGCTGTTGGATGCCCGCAACAACAAGGAGATCGTCCGTTCCGAGGACCTCGCCCCGGAGATCGCCTCCGAGACCGCGATCGTGCTCGGCGAGCTCTACCGGCACTCCGACGGGTGGCGTTTCAAGGTGGTGGGGCAGGGCTACGCGGACGGGCTGGCCGGCGTCGCGCGCGACTTCGGGTTGTCGCTGTGACCCCACCTCAACTGCCCGATTTAGTGTATCGAGGCCGCCGCAGGCAGCCCCGATACACAAAATCGGCGGGGGAGGGGCGCTCGTGACCCTGCCCAACCCCAAGTTCGCGCCGCGCCGGGGCGACCTGCCGTGGTTGCGCCGGCGGCGCCGGCCGCCGGTGCCGGTCG
>CAXUNA010000277.1:0-5710 GCA_964252095.1 uncultured Jatrophihabitans sp.
GCCGCAGTCCGACGAGGTCGCGCCGGGCAGCCCCGAACGGCGGAGCCGGGCCGGGCGCGACCTGCCCGCGGCGATCGGCGTGGGGGTCGGGCTCGGCGCGCTCGTGCTGCTGACGTTGTTCCTCTACAAGCCGAGCTTCACGGTCGTCGTCATCCTCGCCGTGGTCTACGGCTGCTACGAACTGCGCACCGCGATCGCCACCGTCGAGGCCCGGCCACCGCTGGTGCCACTCGTGCTCGGCGGCGCCGCGATCGCGTACACCAGTTACCGCAGCGGCATGAACGGCCTGGTGGTGGCAACGTTGCTCACAGCAACAGCGGTCGTCATCTGGCGGCTGGGGGAGGGCGCCGCGGGGTACCTGCGTGACGTCGCGAGCGCGGTGTTCATCCTCGCCTACCTGCCGGTGCTCGCCGCGTTCGCCGTGCTGCTCTCGCACCCGTCCGACGGTGCCGCGCGCGTCATCACCTTCGTGGCGTTGGTCGTCTGCTCCGACACCGGCGGCTACACCGTCGGCGTGCTGTTCGGGAAACACCCGCTCGCGCCGGGGGTCTCCAAGGGCAAGACGTGGGAGGGCAGCGCCGGGTCGCTCGTCGTGTGCGCCGTCGCCGGCGTGCTGCTGATGACCCTGACCTTCCACGAGTCCTGGTGGAAGGGGCTGATCCTCGGCGCCGCGATGATGGTGGCCGCCACCCTGGGCGACCTCGGCGAGTCGATGATCAAGCGCGATCTCGGCGTCAAGGACATGGGCCGGTTGCTGCCCGGCCACGGTGGCCTCATGGACCGGCTGGACTCGATGTTGCCGTGTGCAGCGGTCGCCTACCTGCTGCTCAACCTCTTCACCTGAGCCGCCCGCTCACACCAGCGGTTTGCGCAGCACCACGAAGTAGAGGTCGTCCTGCCGCGGGTCGCCGAACCGGCGGTCGTCGTACGGGAACGGGCTGGTCTCCCCGGTCAGGACGTACCCGCGCCGCTCGTACCAGGCGATCAACTCCGCGCGCTGGGCGATGACGGTGAGCTTCATGGCCGTGACGCCCCACCGCTGCACCGCGACGCGCTCGGCCTCGGCGAGCACGATCCGCCCGGTGCCCGCACCGGTGCGACCCGGCCGCACCGCGAACATGCCGAAGTAACCGAGGTCCGCGCTGCTGCGCCGCAGCTCGCAGCAAGCGAGGATCGAGCCGTCGTCGTCGAGTCCGAGCAGCACGAGCGCGTCCGGTTCGGCGATCACCGCCAGGACGTCGGCGGGCGCGATGCGCTGGCCGTCGAGCAGGTGCGCCTCCGACGTCCAGCCCCTGGCGCTCTCCTCGCCGCGGTAGGCGTTGTGCACGAGGTCGGCGACGACCGGCGCGTCGACATCCTCGGCAACACGGAACTCCACGTCGCCATCATGCCGTCCGCGGGCAGACTCGCAGGCATGGACCTCTCGCTCGCCTCGTGGCGGCAGCAGACGGCACAGCTGTACCTGTCCGATCTCGACCTGGCCGGGTTCCGGGCGGGGCGCGATGCGATGTTCGCGGGGCATCCGCAGTCACCCGTCTCGGCCGAAGGGTTCGCGGGCGTGCCGTACTTCCCGGCGTCGTCGTACCGGTGCGAGACGACGCTGGAGCCGGTCGACGGTCCGGACGCCGAGGCCACCGTCGACGTCGACACCGGCGGCGAGGACGGGGTGGTGCGCTACCGCCGGCTCGGGCGGGTCACCACGCCGTGGGGCGAGCTCACGCTGCTGTGGATCCTCGCCTACGGCGGCGGGCTGTTCCTGCCGTTCCGCGACGCGACCTCGGGCCACGCGACCTACGGCGGTGGCCGCTACCTCACCGACACCGTCAAGGGCACGTTCGGCCGCGGTGTCACCCTGCTCGACGACACGACGGTCCGACTGGACTTCGACTACGCCTACAACCCGTCCTGCGCGTACGACTCCCGGTGGGCCTGCCCGCTGCCGCCGGTCGAGAACTGGCTGACCGTGCCGGTCGAGGCGGGGGAGCTGACGCCCGCCGCGTGACCGACACCCACGCAGCCCTCAGGTCGATTTAGGACTGCCTTGACGCTGGCCTGAGGAGCGCACAAGGCGGCGGGACGGATCGTGTCCGGCGCGCCTGGTTCCGGCCTGCCGGAAACCGAGCGACGCAGCCGAGCCCGGGATACACCTGAAGGAGTGCACCTTGTCGAGGGGACGCGCCACGCGCCACGACGTACGTCTCATGCACGTCCCCCCGCAGCGGGTCGAGGCGTGAACCGCGTCAAATCGGCCGGCCGGACGCTGCGTCGTCACCCCCGCTGGAGCAGCCTCGGGCTGGTGGTCGTGCTGGCGGCGGTCGGCCTCGGCATCTTCTTCGGCGTGAGCGGGAGCAGCGACGCCGCCACGACGGCGCAGACGACCACCACCACCGAGACCGTCGGCACCGGGACGATCCGCCAGAGCGTCGCCGCGACAGGCACGCTCGCGCCCGCCGTCGACGACACCGTGACGTTCGGGTCGTCGGGCGTCGTGACCTCGGTGCTCGTGAGCGAGGGCCAGACCGTCACCAAGGGTCAGAGCCTCGCGACCATCAACTCCGCGTCCCTGGCCGCGACCGCGGCCCAGGCCGCCGCGACCGTGGCGAACGACCAGGTCAAGGTCAGCGACGACCAGGACAGCGGCGCGACCGCCGCCCAGCTCGCCGCGGACCAGGCGGCCCTCGCCGCGGCCCAGACCCAGCAAGCGTCCGCGCAGGCGGCGTTGGCCGGCGCGACCATCACCTCGCCGGTCGCGGGGGTGGTGGCGAGCGTCGGGCTCACCGTCGGCCAGACCGTGTCCGGGTCGAGCGGGAGCGGCAGCAGCGGGGGCACCGGCGGTTCGGGTGCGACCGGCTCCGGCGGCGGCGCGACCACGGGCAGCACCGCGTCGACCAGCTCGGCCGCCAGTTCGGCGATCGAGGTGATCAGCACGAACTCGTGGCTGGTGAACGCCACGGTCGACTCGACCTCGGTCGACCTGATCAAGAAGGGCAACCAGGCCCAGCTCACGGTCACCGGCGCCACGGCCACGGTCTACGGGACCATCTCCTCGATCGCGGTGCTGTCGTCGTCGACCGGCACGACCGCGAGCTACCCGGTGGTCATCGCCGTCACCGGGTCCCCGGCCGGACTGCACGACGGGGAGAGCGTCACCGCCGCGCTGATCTACAAGCAGCTCACCGACGTGCTCGAGGTCCCCACCGCGGCGTTGCACCGCGACTCCTCCGGCGGCACCTACGTCGAGAAGGTCAGCGGCAGCACGACGACCCGGACGACCGTCCAGATCGGCATCTCCTCCGGTGCCGAGACGCAGATCGTGTCCGGCCTCGCGAGCGGCGACCAGGTGCGGGTGACCCAGACGAGGCCCACCGGCGGCACCGGCGGCACCGCGCGCACCCGCACCGGCACCGGCGGCACGGAGGGCGGCACCGGCGGCGGTTTCAACGGTCCGCCCGCTGGCGGCAACTTCGGCGGCGGCAACTTCGGCGGCGGGGCCGGCGGTGGTCTCGGTGGCTGACACCCTCGCGGCCGACGCCGACACCGAGCGCCTGCCCGTCGTCGAGCAGGCGGCGACGCCCGTCCTGGAACTGGTCGGCGTCCGCAAGACCTACGGGACCGGCAGCGTGGAGGTCGAGGCGCTGCGCGGCGTGAGCCTCACCATCGACGACGGCGAGTTCGTCGCGATCATGGGGCCGTCCGGCTCGGGCAAGTCGACGCTCATGCACATCCTGGGGTGCCTCGACGTCCCCACCGAGGGCCGCTACCTGCTCGCCGGCGAGGACGTCTCGGAGATGGACGAGGAGGAACTCGCCGCCGCCCGCAACCAGCGGATCGGGTTCGTCTTCCAGCAGTTCAACCTGTTGGCGTCACTCACCGCCCAGCGCAACGTCGAGCTCCCGCTGTCCTACGCCGGCCTCAACCGGGAGACCCGGGCCCGGCGGGCTCAGGAGGCACTCGAACGCGTCGGGCTGGGCGACCGGCGCGACCACCGACCAGGTGAGTTGTCGGGTGGGCAGCAGCAGCGCGTCGCCGTGGCCCGTGCGCTGGCGACCAACCCGGCGTTGGTGCTCGCCGACGAACCCACGGGGAACCTGGACTCCACGGCGACCGAGGACGTGCTGAACCTCTTCGACGAGTTGCACGAGCAGGGACGCACCGTCGTGCTCATCACGCACGAGGCCGAGGTGGCGGCACGCGCCGCGCGGGTCATCCACGTGCGCGACGGGCTTGTGGCGTCCGACGACCTCACCGGCCCGGGTCCCGCGGAGGTCGCGCGGTGACCTGGAGCGACATCATCCGCAACGCGTGGGACGCCATCCGCACCCACAAGACGCGATCGGTCCTGACCTCCCTCGGCATCCTCATCGGGATCGCGGCCGTCGTCCTCACCGTCGGGCTCGGGCAGGGCGCGCAAAAGCAGGTCAGCCAGCAGCTCTCCGCGCTCGGCGGCAACCTGTTGATCGTCGCGCCCGGCAGCTCGACCACCAGCGGCGTGCGGGGTGGCTTCGGCTCGGCGGCGACGTTGACGACGGCCGATGCCACCGCCCTGACGTCGACGACCGCCACGCCCGACATCGCCGCCGACGCCCCGGTGTCGCAGAGCAGCTCGCAGGAGCTCGACTTCGGTTCGACGAACTGGTCGACCACCGTGGTCGGGACGACGGCGCAGTGGCTCTCGGTGCGAGGAAGAGCCGTGTCCAGCGGACGATTCCTCACCGATGCCGACCAGACCGGTGCCAGCGCGGTGATCGTCCTCGGGTCGGACACCGCGTCCGAGCTGTTCGGTCCGATCGACCCGGTCGGCCAGTCCGTGACGATCAGCAGCGTCTCGTACCAGGTGGTCGGGGTCCTGAAGGCGGCTGGCTCGGACTCGACGACGAACCTCGACGACCAGGCGATCGTGCCGATCAGCACGGCCCAGCAGCGGATCATCGGCGGCACGAACCGCACCGCGGTGGCCGACATCTACATCAAGGCGACCAGCGATGCGAAGTTGACCGAGGCGTACCAGGAAGCCGAGAAGATCCTGGCCTACCGCCACGCGCTGACGTCAGGGTCGACGACCGACTTCACGATCACGACGCAGCAGTCGTTGATCAGTACGACGTCCTCGGTCGACGGCACGCTCGCCACGCTGCTCATCGGCGTCGCCGCACTGTCCCTGCTGGTCGGCGGGATCGGCGTCATGAACATCATGTTGGTGTCGGTCAAGGAGCGCACCCGGGAGATCGGGCTGCGCAAGGCGCTCGGCGGCACGCCCCGCCTGATCCGGCGGCAGTTCCTCTCCGAGGCGTCGATGCTCGGCCTCACGGGCGGGTTGCTCGGTGTCGCGCTCGGCGTCGGCGCCGCGCTGATCCTCCCGCACCTGATCAGCAACCCGGTCTCGATCTCCGTGCCCTGGATCCTCATCGCGATCGGCGTGGCGATCGCGATCGGCGTCGGCTTCGGCGTCTACCCGGCGGCCCGCGCCGCCCGGCTCTCACCGATCGACGCCCTCCGCAGTGAATGACCACGCGTCACCACCCCCACCGTCTCGAAAGGTCTCCATGTCTGTCCTCGAAAGCCCGTCACCGGTCCGCTCCCGACGGGTCGTCGTCACCTCCGCGGGCGCGCTCGGGCTCGTGAGCCTGGCGTTGCTCGCCGCGTGCAGTTCCTCGTCCACCACGGGGTCCGCGGCCGCGGCGAACTCGCCCGCCGCCGCCCCCTCGGGCGC
>CAXUNA010000278.1:0-5705 GCA_964252095.1 uncultured Jatrophihabitans sp.
CCCCCCGACGGCTCCCCCGTGCCCTCGCCGCCCTCGCGGCCCTGTCCACGCTCGCCGCACTCGGCGTCGCCGCCGCCCCCGCCGCGGACGCCACGACCACCGTCGCGGCCGGTTTCCGGCTCGGTCCCGGTCAGGCCCTGACGTCGGCCGCGAACGGCTACCGGTTGTCGATGAACCTCGACGGCAACCTGGTCCTCTACACCGACCACGCCGTCGCCCTCTGGACCAGCGGCACCGCCGGTCGTGCCCGTCCACCGCGATGTTGCAGGGCGACGGCAACCTCGTCGTCCGCACCCTCACCGGTGCCGCGACCTGGGCCACCGGGGTGCGGCGGGCGACCTCGTGGTCGGTCCAGGACGACGGCAACGTCGTCCTGCGGGCAGGTGCGCAGGCGGTCTGGTGCACCTGTGCGATCCCGTTCCGGCGGATCGTCGGTCACCCGGCGGGCGTCGCACCGGGTCAGGGCCTGCTCGGCGGCGACTCGCTCGTCGCGGGCACGACCAGCTTCACGCTGCAGACCGACGGCAACCTGGTCCTGCGCAAGGGCTCGGCGGCCACCTGGGCGTCGGGCACCCGCGGGCACCCCGGCGCCACCCTGATGCTGCAGGGCGACGGCAACCTCGTGCTCCGCGGGTCCGACCGGCGCGCCCTGTGGACCACCGGGACCAACGGCCTCGGCGTGCACACCCTGCAGCTCGGCGCGGGCGGCGGCCTCCAACTGCTCACCGCGACCGGCGGCGCGCTCTGGGCGGTGGGCGCCGCGGTGAACCCGAGCGGCATCGCGGGCGACGTGTTCGCCCTGCTGAACCGCCAGCGCGCGGCGCACGGCCTGCGGGCACTCACCAGCGACCCGCGGCTGATCGTCTCCGCGACGCGGCACAACGCCACCATGTCGGCCGCGGGCACGCTCTCGCACCAGCTGCCCGGCGAGGCGGCGTTCTCGGCCCGGATCACCGCGGCCGGATACACCTGGCGCAGCTGTGCCGAGAACATCGCCTGGACCACCGAGACCACGTCGGCGGGCGCGCAGCGGATGCAGACGCTGATGTACAACGAGACCCCGCCGAACGACGGCCACCGGCTCAACATCCTGTCGGCCTCGCTCACCCAGGTCGGCGTCGCCGTGCTAGTCGACACCCGCGGCAAGCTCTGGCTCACGACGGACTTCGGCCTGCCGCGCTGACAACGACGGGCCGGCGTGGCTCAGACGTCGGTGACCCGTGGCGCGACCTCGGTGCCGAGCAGTTCGATGCCCCGCAGCAGGTCCGAGTGCGCGAGCCGCGGGTTCGTCATCTGGATCGACAACCGGTCGACGCCGCCGAGCTGGTCCGCGACGCGGCCGAGCTTGGTGACGATCTCGTCGGGTGAACCGAGGAAGAACGCGCCGTCGGGGCCGCTGGTCGCGTCGAACTGCGCGCGGTTCGGCGGCGGGAACCCCCGTTCACGGGAGACGCTCGTGAACATCTGGTGCCAGCCCGGGTAGATGATGTCCGACGCCGCCTGCCGGCTCTCGCCGACGTAGCCGAACACGTGCAGCCCCACCTGCAGCGCCTCGGGCGGGTGGCCCGCCTCCGCTCCGGCGCGGCGGTAGAGGTCGACGAGCGGGGCGAACCGACGCGGCTCGCCGCCGATGATCGCCACCATCAGCGGCAGGCCGAGGAGCCCGGCCCGCACGAAAGATTCCGGCGTGCCGCCCACGCCCACCCAGATCGGCAGCGGGTCCTGCACCGGCCGCGGGTACACGCCCTGCCCGGTGAGCGGAGGTCGGTGGCGACCGGACCAGGTCACGTGGGTCGAGGCCCGGATCTTCAGCAGCAGATCGAGCTTCTCGGCGAACAGCTCGTCGTAGTCGGCGAGGTCGAGACCGAACAGAGGGAACGCCTCGGTGAACGAGCCGCGGCCGACGACCAGGTCGATCCGCCCGGCCGAGATGAGGTCGAGCGTCGCGAACTGCTGGAAGACCCGCACCGGGTCGTTCGCCGAGAGCACCGCGACCGCGCTGCCCAACCGGATGCGTGACGTGCGGGCCGCCGCCGCCGCGAGGATCACCGGCGGCGCGGAGTCGTAGTACTCCTCGCGGTGGTGCTCGCCGATGCCGAACGAGTACAGGCCCACCGCGTCGGCGAGCGTGATCTCCTCGAGCAGGTGGGCCATCCGCTCCGCCGGCCCGACCACGTGGCCGGTCGAGGGATCGGTGACCTGCGAGACGAAACTGTCGATACCGACGTGCATGTCACCAGCATGGTCGCGGCACCGCCGGCCGGCGGGACGCGCCACCCGTCAGGTCACGTAGCCGGTGACCTTCAGGGTGAACGCCCGCACGCTGCCGGTGTCACGCGGCGAGTTGTCGCTGACGGTGAACTTCCAGCTGCCGTTCCCGGCGGTCCGGCTGAACGCGGCGAGCGATTGCGCCGGACGGAACGAGCCCGTGAACGGTGCGTTGCTCGACGTCTGGGCCTGGATCGAGTCGGTCGCGACGTCGGTGAACACCGTCTTGCAGTAGTTGTGGCCGTTGAGTCCGACCCGGCTGAACAACGTCACCGCCGTCCCGTCCGGCGACGTCAGCGTGCCGATGAGATCGCCGTCCCAGGTGTGGTCGATCCCGGAGGTGGTGTCCTGGCTGCAGTCGGTGCCGCCGATGGTGAACGCCACGCGGTACACCGTGCCGACGCCCGTCACCGCGATCGGGACCGTGACGCCCGCCGGGGTGTTGTCCGGGATCGCCTTCGCCGCGCCCGTGTAGGTGAACGACTTCGGTGCCCCCGGCTGCCCGACCGGGACCGACAGCGTCTGCGTGGTCGGCGACAGCGCACCGGTGAACCGCACGGTCGCGGTGATCACGACCGGCACACCGACCTTGTGCGTCTTCGGCACCGTCAGCGAGAACGACGGGTTCTTGGTCGCCGCCGGCCCGACCGTCCCGACCTGGACCAGCGCGGGCGACAGCGTCGCGTCACCCGTGGTGGACACCGCGAGGCTGACGTTGGCCGCCGTGCCGTCACCGACGTTGGTGAGCGGCACCGCGATCGTCACCTTCTCGCCGGGTTCGACGTAGGCGTCACCGTCGCCGCCACCGGTCAGCGTCGGCGCCCCCGCGGTGACCTTCGGCTGCGGCGTCGCACCGGTGCGGCCGAGCACGGTCGTCGCGAGCGGGATGCCGTGACCGGTGTCGCGGTCGTAGCCCGCCGCCTCGATGTCGGTCGACGCACCGGTCAGTGCGGCGCGCAGGTCGGCCTGGCTGAGGCCGGGGTTGCCGGACAGCACCAGCGCCGCGATCGCCGCGGCGTGCGGCGCGGCGGCCGACGTGCCGAAGAACGGCGTGAAGTCCGCGAGGCTGGTCGACACGCCGTCGGCCGACGTGATGTCCGGCTTCTTGCGCAGGACGCCGCCGGTGGCCGTCGTGTTGCCGGGTGTGAGCGGCGAGCCGTCGGTCTTGAAGAACACCCGGCGCGGGCCGTCGGAGCTGAAGACCTCGGCCTTCTGCTTCGCGGTGTAGCGGCCGGGGAACGGACCGGCCGGGTTCGGCAGACCGGGTTTGATCTCGCGACCGAACGCGTCGGCCGCGGGCGCCGCCGCGACGGAGTACGCGGCGGGGACGGCGGAGTGGCCGCGGGTGGCCCCGGGTGTCGCGTACCCGCGCAGGTCGTCGGTGTCCTCGAACCGGCCCCCGAAGGTCGTGACCTGCAAGTACTTCGCAACACCGGAGTACTTCACCACGGCGAGCCGGAAGCCGGTACCGAACAGCGGCAGCTGGAGGATCTCGAACGGGTCGTCGTCGCCGTCCTGGGTGTCGTTCGAGGCGGCGACGACAGCTCCGGTCGAGTCCACGACGTAGAGGTCGTAGTCGTCGGAGGCCTTGCCCAGCGGGTCAGCCCAGAACAGCGTGGTCGCGAGCCCGGCGCTGTCGTCGCTCAGCGGGTCCGAAGCCTGGATGACGCTGCCCGGGGCGAAGTCGAGCGCGTCGCCCTTGTACTTCCCGACGCTCTGGCCGCTGCTGACGAAGTCGCCCTCCCAGGTGCCCGAGGTGCCGTCGTCGAGGTTGCCCTCGTTGCCGGCCGAGCTGAAGTAGGCCGCACCGTCGGCGGTGACGGCGCTGACCGCCTGAGCGACCACGCCGTCCTGGAAGGGGCTCTCCGCGTAGTACAGGACGTCGTCGACGATGACGTCGGCGCCCGCCGCCCGCAGGGCGCGGATGTTCGCGGCGAACTGGTCGGCGCTGTTGGTGCCAGAAGTCGCGAACAGCAGCGTGGCCGTCGGGGCGACGTCGTGGACGATCTCGAGCATCGCGGTGCCCTCGTCACCCGAACCTTCCTGACCCTCGAGGGCGTGGGTACCGACCGGCAGGTCGCCGCTCGCGATCGACGCGTCGAGGGAGTCGACGCCGTCGGACAGGACGCCGACCGTGACGCCCGAACCGCCGATCTTGTACGTGGCGCGCGCGACGTCGGCGGCCAGCGCCTTGTCACCCTCGTCGGCGACGCTGCCGGCGTTCGGCTGGACGGGGCCGGCCGGTGCGGGGGGAGTCTGGTCACCGGCGGCAGCCGGCGTGGGCGAGGTGCCCTCGAGCCGCGCACCACCCGCGGGGTCGATCCGGCGCACGGTCGCCAACCCGGCGAGCCCGTTCACCGCGCCGAGCGGAACGGTCGCGTCGACCGAGGTCTTCCACACCGCGAGCTTCGTGCCACCGGCCGCGGCCACCTGCTTGGCGAGGGTGTTCGTGTCGGCGCCGGTCGCCGCCTCGACGGTCACCCGGGTGGTGCCGTCCTTCGCGACGACCGCGGTCGAGGTCATCGGTCCGACCCCGGCCGCCACCCGGCCACCGGCCTTCTGCGTCGCCGCGGTGAGCAGCTGCGAGGAGATCTTGCGCTGGGCGGGGGTCCTCGCGTTCTTGGCCGCGGCGAGCGCGTCGATCTGCGCGGCCGCGGACGCGGGCAGGCCCTGCGGCGCCGCCGGCGCGGCGCTGCTGGTGGCGGCGAGCGGGACGGTGAGTCCGACGGCGGTCACGGCCACGGCCAGGGCGGACAGGAGGCGGGACGATCGCATGGGCACCCACTCGGGGGAACGGGGCGAATCCGACACGCGCCCCTGGCCCGGCGAACACTAAACCTGTCAGATCCATACAAACAAGACATGCGGTCGAAGTTCGTGGACCGAGTGGGTCGGCCCGGATCAGGCTCCGGCCGCCGCCTCGGCCCGGATGCGCGGGAACTGCTCGGCCATCGCCGCGGCGAGCGCCGTGGCGGCCGAGAGCGGGCGGACCATCACCTGGAAGTCGTCGATCCGGCCGTCGTCGTCGAGGTGGAGGAAGTCGCACCCCTGCACCTGCCTGCCGTCGACCGTCGCCGTGAACACCAGCGCGTGGTCCCGGCCGTCGGGGCGCTGATCTCCCGGACGTAGGCGAAGTCCTCGAACACCCGCAGGACCGCGCGCAGGATCGCCGCGGTCACGGCCTTGCCGGGGTAGGGCTGGAACGCGACCGGGCTGGTGAACACGACGTCGGCCGCGAGCAGCGCCGCCATCGCGGCGTGGTCACGTCGTTCGACGGCCTCACGGAACTCGCGCACGGCGTGCCTCCACGGGTTCGGGAACGACGAAGGCCCCGGCCGGAGCCGGGGCCCTGCGGTGGATCTGGTGGGCGATACTGGGATTGAACCAGTGACCCCTACCGTGTCAAGGTAGTGCTCTCCCACTGAGCTAATCGCCCT
>CAXUNA010000279.1:0-5695 GCA_964252095.1 uncultured Jatrophihabitans sp.
TCGACCGCCGCCTGGTCGGCGGCCTTCTCCTGGCCGCGCCCGCGCAGCCCGGCCCGTACGGCGGGTACGCGCCGCCGCAGAACACCCAGCCCCCGCGCGCCACCCAGCCCACCCAGGCCATCGGCACGTACGGGTACCAGGGCACGCCGAGCCAGCCCGGTCCGCCCGTCCCGTACGGGCAGCCGGGCCCCTACGGCCAGCCCGGCCCGTACGGGCAGTACGGCACCCCGCCGCCCGGCGCTCCGGCCAAGAAGCGCTCCGGCGGCCGGATCGCGCTGATCATGGGCATCGTCGTCGTGCTCGTCGCGGGCCTCGGCGTCGGCGCGTGGGCGCTGTTCCTGCGCGGCGGCCCGGCCGTCACCTGGCAGGGCAAGCAGGTGGCCACGCCGGACAAGGTGCTCACCGAGGCGCAGGGCGACCTCGACGCGCTCGTCTCCAGCGCCAAGGGCGTGAAGGGCGACGACACCCGCTGCTACTTCGCCGTGCCGCGGAACCCGGCGAAGGACGCCACGAAGACCGACGTCAGCGACACCGTCTACTGCGGCCCGGCGCTGTTCGTCGACGGCGACGACAGCAAGCCGTACATCCCGTACGGCATCTCGCCGAGTTCGGGTTCCGGCGACAAGGTCACGTTGACCATCAACGCCAAGGGCAGCGAGACCGGCGCCACCGCCGTTCCCGGCGACGAGAAGCTGGTCCGGCCCGACGGCGGGACGGCGCCCCAGGGTGCGGGCGGGCTCAAGGTCCCCGAGCCGCCACCCGCCGAGGCCGGCGTGTTCACCGCCGTCAAGGGCGTCGACATCCCCGCGGGGCCGGCGGGCGCGACCATGGCCGCGCTCGACGGCGGCGTCACGATCACCAAGCTCGGCCCGATCACGCGCTACGGCGCGGGTTCCGCCGCCCGCTCCGCCCCGGACGGGCAGAAGCTCATCGCCTTCCAGCTCGACGACGCGTCCGGCGACGGCAGCAGCGACGGCGCCACCGCCCTCGGCCTGGTCGTCTCGGTGGACGGCGCCGCCGGCAAGAAGATCCCCGACCTCACCGGCGTCAACGTCATCGCCGTGCCGACCGGCGCGAAGTCCGTCGACCTCGTGACGAGCGTCAACGGCGTCAAGCAGACGCTGTCGCTGCTCACCGGCAAGCCGGGCACGGGCAACATCGCCGTGCTGGCGCGGGCCAACCGGTTCGGGTCGTTCAAGGTGCCCGGCGGGTTCACGTTCACCGAGACCGGCGGTGGTGCCTCGGCGCCCCGTCCGTGCACGCTGTCGGGTTCAGTCGCCGGGCTGTTCTACTGGGCCGACGACAAGGGCACCGCCCACGCCTCGGCCACCGGCAACGCGATCCTCGAGACCGACCTCAAGTACACGTTCTCGACCAACTCGCCTGCGCCGTTCACCGGATCCAGCGCCGGTGACACGGCGACGTTCGAGCCGTCGCACCTCACCCTGACGCTGCCCACCGGACAGAAGGCCGCGGCGAAGATCGTCGCCGACCGCACGGTGTTCGAGGTCCCCGCGGGCTTCACGCAGGGCACGATCACCATCGGCGGTGCCTTCACGAACGGCAACGGCATCACGTTCACCGTCGCCGCGCCCGTCGCGATCAAGGTCAGCATCCCGGTCTCCTGACCGGATCTCGTGGACGGGTCTGGGTACGCGGTCTCGTCACCCGGTCTCATCCCGTCACCCACCCGAACGCGTGAGTGGCGACCTTTCCCTGTGAGTGGGCACCTTTTTCCGACCACTCACCGGGAAAGGTCGCCACTCACGGACGCCCGGACGCCCGGCGTCAGATGACGGTGATGGCGTCCAACCGCTCGAGGACGAACTCACCCGCCACCACCGGGGCGTACTCGTTCGCGCGACCGAACGGCGGCTGCAACGACTCCACGACGGTGTCGGCGTCGGCCTCGTAGAAGAACACCAGTGAGACCAGGTCCTCGTCGGGCGCCGTCGCCTGCGGCGGCAGCACCCGGTGCCGGTTGGACTTCCACCGGTCGCCGCTCCACCGCGCCAGCAGGTCGCCGGTGTTGATGGTCAGCGCGCCCTCGACGTACGGGGCGTCCTCCCACCCGTCGCTCTCGGTCCAGACCTGCAGGCCACCCCTGCCGGGTTCGCGGTCGAGGATCGTGACGGTGCCGAAATCGGTGTGCGGACCGATGCGGAACTGACCGTTGCTCGGTGCACCGGTCTTCGCCAGCGGCGGGTACCAGTTGACGTTCATGGTGTGGGTGGCGTGGCCGGTGTGCCGCGTGAAGAAGTCCGGCTCCGGCACGCCGATCGCCGCGGCGCACAACCGCAGCAGCTCGTCTGCGAGCCGGTTCATCCGCGCCAGGTAGTCGATCGCCACCGGCGCGAACTCCGGCAGCTCCTCGGGCCAGACGTTGGGCAGGAACCACAGCCGGTCCAGCGCGGGATCGCCCGTCGGGCGGTCGGCACCGAGGGCGTACGACTCCTTGAGGTCGGGGGCGCCCGCCGCCGGCGGGGCGTCGCTGTAGGGGTCCGCGTACCCGTTCGCCTCGACGCCCGGGGGCAACCAGCCGCGCCCGCCGATCGTCGCGGTGTACCGGCGCTTCGTCGCCTCCGGCAGCGCGAAGAAGGCGCGGGCGCGCGACCGGACGGCATCGCGCAACCCGGCTGGCACGCCGTGCCCGGTGACGAGCAGGAAGCCTACGTCCTGCAGGGCTTCGTCGACCGCGGCCGCCACGACCGCCCGGGCGTCGTCGTCGCCCTCGAACCACGGCGTCAGGTCGATGACCGGTACGGATCCCACGTCGGACTCACCCCTCGCCGATGTCTTCGTTCCACAGGCCGGGCTGCTCGACGACGAATCGCTGCATCATGGCGACACAGTCCGCATCGTCGAGCACCACGATCTCGACGCCGTGCTCGGCCAGCCAGTCGTGCCCGCCGTGGAAGGTCTGGGCCTCGCCGATCACCAGCCGGCTGATGCCGAACTGCCGCACCAGGCCGCTGCAGTACCAGCACGGCGAGAGCGTCGTCGCCATCGTCGTGCCGCGGTACGTCCGCTGCCGGCCGGCGTCCTTGAAGGCCGCGGTCTCGCCGTGCACCGACGGATCGCCGTCCTGCACCCGACGGTTGTGACCGCGGCCGAGCAGTGTGCCGTCGGCGGCGAACAGCGCGGCACCGATGGGGATCCCGCCCTCGGCGAGACCGTGCCGGGCCTCCTCGACCGCCACGGCCAGCATCTCGGCGTCGGTGGTCACGCGGTGGGGCTCGCCTCCACGACCGCGGCGGGGACCGTGGCCACGGCGCCCTTCGGCGGCATGGCCTTGACCAGCACCGTGTACAGCACCGCCGAGATGAGGAAGCCCGCGAAGAACGCGATGTCACCGAACTGCGGGACGTGGCTCGGGACGACGCCGGTGTACTTGGTCTGGTTCGAGAACAGCCAGATCGACAACACGATCCCGACCAACATCGCGATCGGGCCGGCCCAGTTCCGGTACCGCGTGGTGCCGACGGCGGCCCAGGTCTGCTCCGGGGTGCGGCGGTGCAGCAGCCGGTCGAGGAACACGACGCCGAGCCACGGGCCGATCCAGTACGAGATGATGAGCAGGAAGTTCTCGTAGTTGTTGCCGGGGCTGCCGATCGCCCACAGCGCGACGGCGAACCCGGCGATGCCGAACACCACCGACACCCCGGCCCGGGCCAGCGTGGTCCGCAGCCGGATGCCCAGCGACATGAACGACATCCCGGCCGAGTAGAGGTTCAGGGCGTTGGCGGCGATGGCACCGATGGTGATCGCCAGCAGGGTGAGCTTGCCGAGCCACGTCGGCATCGGGCTGGTGTAGACGCCCGGGTCGATCGCCGGGGCGACCTTGATCGCCGACAGCATCGCCGCACCGGCGACCTCGAGGACGACGCAGGAGATGAGGACGCCGAGGCCGGCGGCGAGGCCGACCGAGCGCCGGTTGCTGTCGGCCGGCAGGTACCGGGTGTAGTCCGAGGCGTACGGGTTCCAGCCGGCGGCGTAGCCGAAGGTCGCGCCGACGGTCAGCAGGAAGCCGCCGATCGACCCGCCGATGTACGGGGGCTCGTCGAAGGCGGGCGCGCCCGGGTGGGACTTGGCGAAGATGACGACGACGCCGACGATGAAGATGGCGGTCAGCACGGGGAACGCGTACCGCTCGAAGGCGTGCACGAGGTTGTGACCGGCGAAGGCGAGCACGAGCATCAGCACCACGACGATGAACAGGCACCAGCGGGCCGGGATGCCCGAGACCAGGGCGTGCAGTGCGAGCCCACCGCTGACGCTGTTGACCGCGAACCAGCCCACGCCCGCGATGACCGCGTTCAGTCCCGCCGGCAGGATGTTGCCGAAGAACCCGAAGCCGAGCCGGGACAGCACCATCTGCGGCAGGCCGGCCCGCGGGCCCCAGCTGGACAGGATCCCCATGGACACCGAGCCGAGCACGTTGCCGATGACGATCGCCACCACCGCCTGCCAGAACGTGAGGCCGAAGGCGAGCACCGACAGGATGCCGACGGTGATCGTCGCGAACTCCATGTTCGGCGAGGTCCAGGTCCAGAACAGCCCGCGCGGCTTGCCGTGGCGCGCCGAGAGCGGGATGAACTCCACACCGCCGGGCTCCACCGCGACGGTCTTGCTGCCGTAGGAGGCGAGGGCGGCTTCGGCGCCGGGCGGTGTCAGCGTGCTGGTCATGGGCGGAAGGATCTCCCGGCGACCGGACCGTCGGGTGTCCGCCGTGTTACATCTGGTCGTGGGTCGGACATCAGACCCAGGTGTTGTCGTGCTCGAGCATGAACTCCTCGTACTCCTGTGGTGAGAGCTCGCGACCCTGCGCGAGTTCGGCGAGGGTCTCGAAGTACGCCTCCCGCGGCGCGCCCGGAGCGAACAGCAGCAGCATCGACGCGGGCGCACCGGAGTTGTTCTTGAAACCGTGCACCCCGCCCTCCGGCACGTAGACGAAGTCGCCCGGCACGCGGTCGCGCCACTCCAACCCGTCGTGGATGGAGACGACGCCGTCGAGCACGTAGAACGACTCCGCGATCGTCCGGTGGAAGTGCGGGTCCGGCCCGCTCACGGCCGGTCCGAAGTCCCACCTGTAGAGGCCGAACTTGCCCCCGGTGCTCTCGCCGGTGGCGAGGTACGTGCAGTTCGAGCGGGGCATCGCGCCGATCGTGGGCGGGGTGTCGCCCGCGACCAGGCGCGCCGACACCTCGCCCGCGTCGCCGAAGTAGACAGGGTCGGGGTAGGACATGCGCGCCTCCGGATCCGGGTCGTCGTGACCCTATCCCCGGCCACCGACGAACCCGCCCAGCTCCGCGCGGTCCGATTCGTCGGATCTCCGGCGCCGGTGGCCCGTCCGAACCGGCTTCGCCGCGTCGCCGCGTCGCCGTCGTCAGCGACTCACCGCACCACCGTGGCGGCCGAGGAGGTGACGACGTGCCGCACCCCGCCGCCGAAGCCGAACGCGCGGCCGAACGTGACCGGCAGGACCTCGACGCAGGTCGACGTGACGCGCAGGGCGTCGGCGGTGACCCGGGCGTCGATCGTGATGCCCTGCCGTTCCACGTCGCGGGCGAGATAGGCGGTTGCCGCCCGCTGCACGGCGGCGAGCCGGAGCGGGGCACCGGACCGGGCCGCGCCGGTGCCGCTGCGCACCGCGGAGGAGTCGACCGCGCCGGCCGCCGCCACCGTGGCGCCGTCG
>CAXUNA010000280.1:0-5694 GCA_964252095.1 uncultured Jatrophihabitans sp.
GGGTGACGCTGCCGGTGTAGTAAATGTAGATAAAGGTGGACTTCACCTGCTCAATGACGAGAGCGGCGCGGACGTCGAACGGGCCGTCCTCGGGGAAACCGAGCACGAGCGCGTCGGCGGCCGCCGCGGCCGGGGCGGCGGCGAACGTCAGCGGCGAGGCCTGCAGGCCGGGGACGTAGAGCACCGCGACGTCGCTCTCGGGGTCGAATCGGACGACCTTCGCAGGCAGCGTGCCCTGCCCGCCCGCCTCCACCGAGACGGTGTCGGTGCCGGCGACGACGTGGGCGTTGGTGAGCACGTGCTGCGCGGCGTACACGAAGCCGGAGCCCTCGAGGCCGCGGTCGCACGAGCGCGCCTGACCCTCCACCTTCACCACGGACGCGCGCGCGGCGGCCACGACCGGCGACGTCGTGAGCGCGGCGTCGGGGGCGGGGGCGTCCGCGACCTTGCTCGGGCCGAGGTCACCGAAGACCGACGGGAAGCCGGACGGGTCGATCGCCGTGCGCAGCGCGCGGTAGGTGTCCTGCACCTGGCCGGGCACGACCGAGTTGACCCCGCGCACGATGCGGCTCTCGCGGACCTGGGCGTTCACCTGCGGGATCGTCGAGTTCGCCAGCGGCACCGCGACCATCCACGTCACGAGCAGCACCGCGACGACGCCGAGCAGGGCGCCGCCGGCCTGGTCGACCCGGCGCAGGTCGCGGGACCGCACCCGCTCGCGCAGCAGGATCCCCAACCGCAGCAGCACCACCTGCCCGACCACCGCGCACAGCACCACCGACACCAGGGCGACGATCACGCGGGTCGAGGTGGAGGTGAAGTGGTCGGCGACGACCGGGGCCAGCTTCGCCCCGCCGTACGCACCGCCGGCCAGCCCGACGAGGCTGAACAGCCCGACCAGCGCGCCGTTCTTGTAGCCGTTGATCGCGTACACGATCACCAGCAGCACGATGACGATGTCGACGATCATCCGACGCTCACTCCTGCACCAGCTCCTCGTCGCGGTCGGGTGCCGGGGTGCGCCCCCGGACCGGGGCCGGTTCGACCCGGCGGTCAGGATCCCAGGTCCGCTCCCACCCGCCGAACGCGAGCAGCCGGTCGAGCAACCCGGCGGTGAACCCCCACACCCACAGCGCGCCGACCTCGAACCCCGGACCGCGCCACCCGCTCGGCGAGGTGACGGTGAAGCGGTTCGCGGGATCGGCCAGCGCGGCGAGCGGGACCAGCGCGCCGGTGAGCATCTCGGTGCCGTCCGGCCGGACCTCGCGGGGCGTGCGCCACCAGCCGAGCACGGGGGTGACCGCGAAGTCCGACACCGGGATCCACAGCGTCGGCCAGGTCCCGAGCACGTCGACGTGGTCCGGGCCGACGCCCGCCTCCTCCTGCGCCTCCCGCAGGGCGGTCGCGACCTCGTCGACGTCGTCGGGTTCGGCCGAGCCGCCCGGGAACGCGACCTGCCCCGCGTGTGCCCGCAGGGCCGACGACCGTTGCAGCAGCAGCACGCTGTCGGCGCCGTTCCACGACGACACGAGGATCAGCACCGACGCCCGGCGCGCCGTGCCCGACTCGGGCGGGAGCAGGCGCGACAACTGCTGCGGGTCGAGATCCGGAGCCTGTTCCGCGACCCGCTGCAGCCACTCCGGGACGGCCTCGTTCACGCGCCGGCCGCGACCTCGGGGCCGGACTTCACGAGCTTGACCGCGACCTCCGGATCGGTGGGGCCGATGCCGTACGACGGACAGAAGGCGGCGACCCGGCACGCCCCGCACGCAGCCTTCTTGGCGTGGCACACCCGCCGGCCGTGCCAGACGACGTGGTGGGACAGCATCGTCCAGTCCGCCTTCGGGATCAGCGCGCCGACCGCGTGCTCGACCTTGACCGGGTCCTCCTCCTCGGTCCAGCCGAAGCGGCGGGACAGCCGGCCGAAGTGGGTGTCGACGGTGATGCCCGGGACGCCGAACGCGTTGCCCAGCACGACGTTCGCGGTCTTGCGGCCGAAGCCCGGGAGCGTCACGAGCTCGGCGAGCGTCCGCGGCACCTCCCCGCCGAAGTCCTCGACGAGCTTCGCGCCGAGCTTGATGAGCGTGGTGGTCTTGTTCCGGTAGAAGCCGGTGGGCTTGATCAGCGCCTCCATCTCCTCCCGGTCGGCCCCGGCGTACGCCGCGGCGTCCGGGTAGCGACGGAAGACCGCGGGCGTCACCTCGTTGACCTTCTTGTCCGTGCACTGCGCGGACAGCACGGTCGCGACGGCGAGTTCCAGCGGCGAGGTGAAGTCGAGCTCGGCGTGGGCGTCGGGGTAGAGGACGGCGAGTTCCTTGTCGATCCGACGCGCCCGGCGCACCAGCGAGGTGTGGGACTCGGTGGCCGGGTCGATGCGCCCCTGCTTCGGACGCGGCAGGCCGGGGAACTGCGCGGTGTCAGCCACGGACGGCACCCTACGTGTCGGCACCGACACCCGGGCGGACTCGGGCACACTGGTGCGGTGATCGGCTTGTTGGTGCTGCTGTTCCCGGTGCTCCTGCTCGGGTTCATGCTGTTCATGCAGCGCGTCGAGGAGCCCCTCAACCGCTCGGACAACAGTCGCGACATCGAGAAGATGCTCGAGGAACGCGACCCCGGCGACATGGAGGTCCTGGTCAACCAGGGCACCGACAGCGCCCTGCGGCGGTACCACTCGCGGCGTCGCTGGTGGCGTCGCCGGCGCTGAGGGCGACACTCCGACGTGTCTCATGCGCATGCGAACCGCATGTGACCGGGACGTGAGAGATCGGTTTCACTATGCTCCGACCGAGCCGTGGCGGTGAGCCCGTCCGGTCGTGGTACCGGCGCCCCGTCGCACGGTGCCGGAAGAAGCCTAGGAACGGAGCTGATGGTGGACGAGGTCCTGCGCCGCGCGGGGTTGTTCCAGGGTGTCGACCCGGAGGACGCCGAGGCACTCTCGGACCAGTTCGAGACGGTCGAGGTCGCCCGCGGGGGCACGCTGTTCCGTGAGGGCGAACCCGGCGACAGCCTCTACATCGTGCTGTCCGGCAAGGTGAAGCTCGGCAAGCACAGCTCCGACGGCCGCGAGAACCTCGTCGCCGTCATGGGTCCGGCCGACCAGTTCGGCGAGCTCTCGCTGTTCGATCCCGGCCCCCGCACCACCACCGCCACCGCCGTCACCGACGCGCGGCTCGCCCGGTTGCCGAAGGCGGCCCTGCAGCAGTGGGTGCAGGAGCGGCCGATGATCGGCGTGCAGCTGCTGCGTGTCCTGGCCCGCCGGCTGCGCCGCACGAACACGATGCTCGCGGACCTCATCTTCGTCGACGTCCCCGGCCGGGTGGCCAAGCAGCTGCTCCAGCTCGCCCAGCGCTTCGGCTCGGTCGACGGCGGTCAGCTCCGCGTCACCCACGACCTCACGCAGGAGGAACTCGCCCAGCTGGTCGGTGCCTCCCGCGAGACCGTCAACAAGGCCCTGGCCGATTTCGCCGCCCGCGGGTGGCTGCGGCTCGAGGGCAAGAGCGTCGTCATCCTCGACCGCGACCGGCTGCTGCGCCGCGCGCGCTGAGCACCTGCTGATGCGCCGTGCCCGGTGCTGCGCCTTCGTCGTCGCGGCCCTCACCCTGACCGGCTGCACCCTGACCGGCTGCACGACGACCGTGAGCGGCGCGGGTCGCCCGGCGGCGCAGGCCGCGGCCGCGGGCACCGGCGCCCCGACGGGTACCGGGACGCCGACCGGCAGCGGCAGTGCCGTGCCGTCCGGGGCCGATGCCGACAAGATCTGGGCCGCCGTCCACGACGCCGTCGTCGACCTCCCCGTGGTCACGGTCAACGGCACCTTCGCCGGCGGCGGGATGCCCTTCGACACCGACGGCGACGCCCGGATCACCGGCGGCTACGGCACCCGCGACGGCGACCCGCTCGCCCTGGTCACGGTGACGGTCGAGGGCGAGCGGCTCGAGGTCCGCGCGGTGGGCGGCTCGGCCTGGGTGCGCGCGGCGGCGAGTTTCTACACCAAGTACGGCTACGACGCCCCGGTCGCGGCGAAGGCGGCCAACCTGTGGGTGCTGTCGACCGACGACGACAAGGGTCTCGACGTGCTCGCGAGCCTCGACGCCTTCCTGCAGATCTGCGCCCCCGACGACGACGTCGACGACCTCACCGCGTCGCCGGCCACCTCGGGCGGCGTCGAGGGGTACGAGCTCGCCAGCCGGACCGAGGGCGGCTCGGTGCTGGTGACCTCCGACCCCGCCCGGCTCGTCAGCTCGCAGTTCAGCGGCGACGACCTGGACTTCACCTACACGAACACGCCGTTGCAGGTCGAGGCCCCGCCCGCCGACCAGGTCGTCCGGCTGCCGGGCTTCTGAACGCTCAGCGCAGGTACTCCAGCTGCGCCCGCACCGACATCCGCGCCGCCGGCCACACCGCGCGGTCGACGTCGGCGTAGACCCGCTCCACCACCGTCTCGACCAGCGTGTCGACGTCACCGGCCGGATCGGCCTCGGCGAGCGCCGCCCGCACCTGGTCCAGCCGCTGTTCCCGGTGGGCGAGGTAGGCCCGGGCCGCCTCGCCGGCGGAGGCGAGCACCGGCCCGTGGCCGGGCAGCACCGTCCGGTCGCCGAGCGCGGCGAGCCGGGTGAGCGAGGCCAGGTAGTCACGCAGGTTGCCGTCGGGCCACGCCACGACGGTCGTGCCGCGGCCCAGCACGGTGTCACCGGTGAGCACGGCGTCGGGCGTCAGCAGGCAGATCGAGTCGGCGGTGTGGCCGGGCGTCAGCGCGACCTGCACGGCGAGCCCGTCGGCGTGCACGACGTCGCCCTCGACCAGGCCCTCGCCACCGAACCGGTGCTGCGCGTCGAGCGCCCGCACCGGCGCTCCGGACAGCTCGTGGAAACGGCGGGCACCGCCGCTGTGGTCGGGGTGGCCGTGGGTCAGGACGCCCTCGGCGCCCCGCCCCCCACCCGCCGTCCCGGCCTCGCGCACCGCCCGCCGGTGGGTCTCGTCGTCCTCGCCCGGGTCGACCACGACCACGGACCCGTGTCCCAGCAGCCAGGTGTTGGTGCCCTCCAGCGCCATCGGGCCGGGGTTGCGCTCCAGCACCACCCGCGCCCACGGCAGGACCTCGCGCACCTGCTCGTACCGCAGGTCGTCGGGGGTGCTCACGGTCCGGTCGGCTCGGGCGGGCGCTGCGACGCGCGGCGGACGAGCGTGATCCGGCGGCCGTTCGGCAGCTGCACCGCGAACCCGCCCTCGACGGTCTCGAGCACCGGCATGATCTGCCCGAGGTCCTGGCCGGCCGCGGCCGTCAACACGTCCGCCACCAGCGGGTGCGGGCCGAGCGCCTCCAGCGTCACCTGCGTCGGCGGCATGAGGACGGCCTCCCCGGCGAGCACGGTGTCGACGTCGACCCAGGTCGCGGACGTCGACTCGGTCGTGACGTCCCGGGCCTGCACGCCGGTCGGCAGGGCGGCCACGAAGAAGAAGGTGTCGTACCGGCGGGGCTCGGCCTCGGGGGTCAGCCAGCGCGCCCACGGCCGGAAGGCGTCGCCGTCGACCTGCAGCCCGCGCTCGGCGAGCACGGCGGCGAACCCGACCTCGCGGGCCTCGAGCGCGGTGCGGACGTCCTCGAGCCCGTCCGGCGCGGTCGGCACGGTGACCAGGACGCCGGTCTCCTCGAACGTCTCGCGGGCCGCGGCCACGACCACGGCGTGGGCG
>CAXUNA010000281.1:0-5688 GCA_964252095.1 uncultured Jatrophihabitans sp.
GGGTGGGCCGCACGCTGCGGCCGGTCGCCGCGCTCCGGCAGGGTGCCCGCTCGATCGCCGCCGGTGGCCGGCTCGGGCCGGAGGGACCGCGGCTGCCGGTGCCGACTGCCCGCGACGAGATCTACCGGCTCGCGGTGACGCTCAACTCGATGCTCGACCGCATCGCCGCGGCCCAGGCCCGGCAGCGTTCGTTCGTCGACGACGCCGCCCACGAGTTCCGCTCCCCGCTCGCGTCGCTGCGCGTGCAGCTCGAGGTCGCCGGGATGCTCGGCCCGAACACCGACTGGAAGGCCGTCACCGACGACGCGATGATCGACGTCGAACGGCTCACCGCGCTGGTCGACGACATGCTCGCGCTCGCCCGGCTCGACTCGGCCGCCGACCACCTCAACCCCGCGCCCGACGAACGGATCCCGGTCGCCGCCATGACCCGTGACGTCCTCTCCGACTACCCCGAGGTCGCGGCCACGATCGAGGTCGACGACGCCGTCGTCGTCCACGGCCAGCAGAGCGCGTTGCGGCGCGTGCTGGTGAACCTGCTCGAGAACGCCCGCCGGCACGCCCGCTCCGACGTCCGGCTGACCCTCGACCTCGTCGGGCCGGACGGGGAGACGCCCGTCTCGGCGCGGTTCGTCGTCGCCGACGACGGCCCCGGCATCCCGGCCGCCGAACGCGAGCTGGTCTTCGACCGCTTCTACCGGGTCGACCAGGCCCGGGCCCGCGACGACGGCGGCACCGGTCTCGGTCTCGCGATCGTGCGCGACGTGGTCGCGGCCCACCACGGCACCGTGACGCTCGGCGACAACCACCCGGGCCTGCTCGCCACCGTCACCGTGCCGGTGGCGCCCCCCACCGACGACTGACCGGAACGCCGGGTCAGCCGCCCGGGGTCTTGGTCTTGGTCTTCGTCTTCGTCGGGGTGCCGCTCGACGACGACGAACACGCGGGGACCGGTGTGGCACCGGGGGTCGGCGTGCCGATCGGCGTCGAGCCCGGCGTGGTGCACGTGGGGGCGGGCGAGGTCGGGGCGGCGAGCTTGCCGATCACGATCGTCACCGGCGTGTTCGGCGGCACGAACGCGCTCGGCGCCGGGTTCACCGACTGCACGAGGCCGACCTGCGCGGGGTCGACGACGTCGACGGTCGTGGACGTGACGGCGAGGAAGCCCGAGCTGTTGAGCGACGTGAGCGCGTCCTGCTGGGTCTTGCCGACCAGGTCGGGCGGGATCTGCACCTTGCCGTTGGACACCGACAGCGTGATCTTGGCGCCCTTCGCCGCCGCGGTGTTGCCGGGCAGGCTCTGGGCGACGACCGTGCCCTCGGGCTGGGCGTTGTTGACGATCGCCGGGGCGGCGACGTCGAACCCGAGGTCGGCGAGCCGGCCCTGCGCCTCGGTGAACTGCAGGCCGAGGACCGGGGGCACGTTCACCGTGCCCGCCTTGAACACCGTGAAACTGATCGTGGTGCCCGACGCCTGGGTGCTGCCGTTGCCGAACTGCTGGGTGCAGACGTTGCCCTCCAGCACCGTCACCTGACCGCCGTCGCCGCACGGGCCGGCGCTGGTGGCCGGGTTCGTGATCGGCTGCAGGCCCGCCTTGCGCAGGGCGTCGTTGGCCTGGTCGACGGTCTTGCCGACGAGTGACGGCACGGTGACCTGCGCCGGCTTGTCGTCGTTGGAGTTGCGCAGGACCAGGTAGGCCACGACGACGATCACGACGAGCAGGGCCGCGACGATCACGGCCCAGACGATCGCGCCCCGCCGCGACGACCGGCCGTCGTCGTGGTCGTCGTCGTCGAACCCGATGCCCCCGACGCCGAGCGGCGCGCCGCCCACCCCTGGGCGCGCGATGAACTGCGTGCGCTCCTCGTCGGTGAGCGCGGTCTCCGCCCGCACCGGCTGGTCGGCGAGGATGCGCGAGAGGTCCGCCCCCATGTCGCCCGCGCTCTGGTAGCGGTTCTGCGGGTTCTTCGCGAGCGCCTTCATCGTCACCGAGTCCAGCGCCCGCGGGATCTCGGGGTTGAGCGTCGACGGCAGCGGCGGCACCTCGCGCACGTGCTGGTACGCGACCGCGACCGGGGAATCCCCCACGAACGGCGGGCGTCCGGCCACGAGCTCGTACAGCAGGCACCCGGTCGAGTAGACGTCCGAGCGCGCGTCGACGGACTCCCCGCGCGCCTGCTCCGGCGAGAGGTACTGGGCGGTGCCGATGACGGCGGCGGTCTGGGTGACGGTCGCGGCGTCGTCGGCGACGGCGCGGGCGATGCCGAAGTCCATGACCTTGACCGAGCCGGTGCGGGTGATCATGACGTTCGCCGGCTTGATGTCTCGGTGGACGATCCCGGCCCGGTGGCTGTAGTCGAGCGCCGCGCAGATCTCGGCGACGATCTCCATCGCCCGGGTGGCCTGCAGGCTGCCCTCGGCGCGCAGCACGTCCCGCAACGTGCGGCCCTCGATGAACTCCATGACGATGAACGGCACGGCACCGTTCGGGCCGATGTCCTCGCCGGTGTCGTAGACCGCGACGATCGAGGGGTGGTTGAGGCGCGCGGCCGCCTGCGCCTCGCGGCGGAAACGGGTCTGGAAGGCCGGGTCGCGGGCGAGGTCCGAGCGCAGCACCTTGATCGCGACCTCGCGGCCGAGCCGGATGTCGCGTCCCTTGTGGACCTCGGCCATCCCGCCGTACCCGATGAGTTCACCGAGTTCGTAACGCTCGCCCAGTGTCCGTGGTTGCCCCACGACCTACGACCCCCCTCGGGAGGCCAGGTAGGCCTCCATGACCTGCTTGGCGATCGGCGCCGACCGGTCGCCGCCCGTCGACTCGTTGTTCGTGGAACCGGCGCCCTCGACGATGACCGCGACGGCGATCTTCGCCGAGGCGGCCGGCGCGTAGCCGATGAACCAGGCGTCGGGTTTGCTGCCGTCGTCACTGGTGAGCCCGGTGTCGGCCGTGCCGGTCTTGCCCGCGACGGTCGTGCCGCTGATGGCGGCCTTGGTGCCGGTGCCGCTCGCGACCACCGAGACCATCATCCGACCGAGGTCGTCGGCCTGGTCGGGGGTCAGCACCGTGGCGCGCTCCTTCGGATCGGCCTTGCTGATGACCGACAGGTCGGGCGCGAGTTCCCGGTCGACGAGGTAGGGCTGCATGAGCACGCCGCGGTTCGCGACCGCCGCGGCGATCATGGCGCCCTGCAACGGGGTCATCCGCACGTCGCGCTGCCCGATGGCCGACTGCGCGAGCGCGGCGGCGTCCACGATCGGGCCGACCGTCGAGCCGGTGACCGGCAGCGGCACCGACTGGCTGCCGGTGTCGAAGCCGAACTGCTCGGCCTTGGCCGCGATCTTGTCCTTGCCGAGGTCGACCGCCGCCATCGCGAACGCCGTGTTGCACGAGATCGTCAGCGCCTGCTGCAGCGTGATGGTCGTGTTGCCGCAGGACTCACCCTCGAAGTTGGACAACGTCGTGGTCGAATCCGGCAGCTGGTAGGTGGTCGGCGAGGGGATCTTGGTGTCCGGCTTCTTCCCGGCCTCGAGCAGCGCCGCACTGTCGATGACCTTGAACGTCGACCCCGGCGGGTAGGTCTGGTTGAACGCCCGGTTCAGCAACGGCTGCGAGGGGTCGGACGACAGCCGCTGGTAGTACGCCTCGATCGCGTTGGCGTCGTGGGAGCTCATCCGTGACGGGTCGAACGACGGCGTCGAGACCGCGGCGAGGATGGCGCCGGTGGTCGGGTCGAGCGCCACGACGGCGCCCCGCGACCCGGACTGGGTGAGGCCGAGGAACGCCGCCCGCTGCGCCTGCGGGTTGATGGTGAGGTCGACCCGGCCGCCCTTGGGGTCGCGCCCGGTGAGGATGTCGTTGAGGCGCGTGCCGAACAACCGGTCGTCGTTGCCGGAGAGCACACCGTTCTCGGCCTGCTCGATGCCGGACGTGCCGTAGTACAGCGAGTAGAAGCCGGTGAGCGGCGCGTACTGCGTGCCGCCCGGGTACTGGCGGAGGAACTTCAGCGAGTCACTGGTGGGCACCGACTGGGCGATGCTGTTGCCGGCGACGACGATCGGTCCGCGCTGCCGGCTGTACTCGGCGAGCAGCTGACGGCGGTTCGCGGAGTCCGTCGACAACGACGGGCCCTGGAAGAACTGCACGACCGTGAGGTTCACGAGCAGGGCGACGAGCAGCACGACGAGCGCGCCACCGACCCGGCGGCTGTTGAGGTTCACGCCGTCACCGCCGGCTGGCTCGCGGTGTCCTCGGTGCCACCGACGGCGGGCGGCGGCGGAGGCGGCGGGGTGCCGCCGGGACGCCGGGCGGCGTCGGAGATGCGCAGGAGCAGCGCGAGGATCGCGTAGTTGGCGATCAACGACGACCCGCCGTAGGACAGGAACGGCGCCGTGAGGCCGGTCTCGGGCAGCAGCCGCGAGACCCCGGCGACGACGATGAAGACCTGCAGCCCCATCGAGAACGACAGCCCGATCGCGAGCAGCTTGCCGAAGCTGTCGCGCGAGGCGGTGCCGATCGAGAAGCCGCGGGCGACGATGAGCGCGTAGACCATCATCAGGGCGGCGAGGCCGACCAACCCGGTCTCCTCGCCGAACGAGGAGATGATGAAGTCGGTCTTGGCCAGCGGGACGATCTCGGGGTGGCCGCCGCCGAGGCCCGCGCCGAACAACCCCCCGGTGCCGAGCCCGTAGAGCGACTGCGCGAGCTGGTAGCCCGAGTCGGTCTGGTCCTTGAACGGGTCGAGCCACACGTCGACCCGGGTCTGCACGTTGCTGAACAACCGGTACGCCGCGTACGCGCCGGCGCCGAACAGCAGCAGGCCGATGACGACCCAGCTCACCCGCGAGGTCGCGACGTAGAGCAGGACCAGGAACAACCCGAAGAACATCAGCGACGTGCCGAGGTCGTGACCGCGCACCAGCACCGCGATCGCGAGCAGCCAGGCCACGACCAGCGGGCCGAAGTCACGGCCGCGCGGGAGGTCCAGGCCGAGGAACTTGCGGCCCGCGAGGGAGAGGACGTCGCGCTTGCTGACCAGGTACGCCGCGGCGAAGACCGCGAGCAGCAGCCGCGCGAACTCGCCCGGCTGGATCGAGAAACCCGCCACCCGGATCCAGATGCGCGCGCCGTTGACCTCCGACAGCGAGGCGGGCAGCACGATCGGCAGGACCAGGAAGAACAGGCCGATCAACGCGAGGGTGTACGCGTACCGCTGCAGCACGCGGTGGTCGCGGATCAGCAGCAGCACCGCGAGCAGCACGACCAGCCCGATGGCCGTCCACACCACCTGGGTACCGGCGGAACCGCCGTCGAACTTCTCGCCGGCCTCCTGCGCCGACACCTGCAGACCGAGGTCGATGCGGTGGATCATCACCAGCCCGAGGCCGTTGAGGAACACCACCAACGGCAGCAGCAACGGATCCGCGTAGGGCGCGAAGCGACGGATCACGAGGTGGGCGACCAGCCCGAGCACGAGCGGCACCGCGCCGTAGCTGATGATCCGCGTGCTCACCTCGCCGGTGCGGGTCGCCTCGACGATGCCCTCCGCCAGCACCACGAGGGCGACGGCGAACAGCAGCATCACCAGTTCGGTGTTGCGGCGGGTGGGCACCTTCTCCGGTGCGGCGGCGGTCATCCCCGGTCCCGGCAGTCGACGCCGGGCGTGGGCGTCGCCGGGGTGACCGACGGCG
>CAXUNA010000282.1:0-5675 GCA_964252095.1 uncultured Jatrophihabitans sp.
GTTCCCCCGGGGCCGTCAGGCCGACGCCGCGAGCGGGCCGGCGAGCCACCGCCGCACCTCGCCCGGACGCCGCAACACCACCACGGCGAGGTCCGGACGGCCGGCCCGTGCGGCGCTGATCCGGTCGGCCAGGTGCGGGTGGGTCCGCCAGGCCCACCGCAGGATGTGGTCGCGCCCGGTGAACACGGTGCGCAGCGGCGCCTCGACGTTGCCGGCCCACAACCGCTCCCGCCGGACCGCCCGCCGCACCGTGCGCAGTCCGAGGCGGCGCATCACGAGCCGCCGCGGCAGGTCGAGCGCGACGAACAGGTCGCAGCGGGCGAGCAGGACCGGGCGGGCGTCGTCGTACTGGTACCGACGACCCAGCTGTCACCGGCCGCGAGGGCGGCGACGTCCGCGGCGAAGCCGGGCAGCACCGACCAGTCCGGGCCGTGGAACAGGGCGTCGAGCTCGGTGTGCGGGAGGCCGAGCCGGGCGGCGATCGCGAGGGCGAGGGTGGTCTTGCCGGATCCGCTCGTCCCGGCGACCACGACCCGCGACGGCCGGGCGGGCAGTGGATCGGTCGGCCCCAGCAGGGCCACGGCTCAGGCGGTGGCCGAGCGCGCCTGGCGGCGGCGGGAGAGTTCGTCGTCGGCCGACGGGAGTTCGAGGTCGGCAGGGGCACCGTCGGCGCGCTCGCTCGGCAGTTCCGACAGCGAGCCGACCAGTTCGCGCAGGGCGCCGCTCACGGCGATGCCGAACACGCCCTGACCGCCCTGGAGCAGGTCGACGACCTCCTCCGAGGAGGTGCACTCGTAGACGGTGGTGCCGTCGGACAGCAGCGTGATCCGGGCGAGGTCCTCGACGCCGCGCTTGCGCAGGTGCTCCACGGCGGTGCGGATGTTCTGCAGCGAGACGCCGGTGTCGAGCAGTCGCTTGACGACCTTCAGCACCAGGATGTCCTTGAACGAGTACAGCCGCTGGCTGCCCGATCCCGTGGCGGACCGGATGGACGGCGCGACCAGGCCGGTGCGCGCCCAGTAGTCGAGCTGGCGGTAGGTGATACCGGCTGCGGCGAGCGCCGTCTGCCCCCGGTAGCCGACGCCCTCGCCGGGCTCGTAGGCGTCCTCGGTCTCGAACAGTGCGTCCTGCACGGGCACACCCTGCACCGGGGTCGGTTCGCTGCTCACCGGCTCACCGCCCCTTCATCGGCCCGGTCCGCCGGAGCGGCTGGCCGGGCTGGCCCCGCCCGCGGTGTCGCGGCCGGCGTGTCGTCCTCGTTGCTGCGGACGCTATGACGACGACCACCCGGGGTCAACGCGACGCGCGGGGAAACAGTCGAGCTGTGGTCGAGAGTTGCCGGACCGTGACCATCAATCTGAGGTAGAGGGTTACGACTCGGGCGCGAAGTCGTCCGGGGACACCTCGTCGAGGAAGGCCCGGAAACGTTCGACCTCGTCCTCCTGCTCGTCCGGGATCTCGACGCCCGCGGCCTCCAGGACCGACTCGGTACCGAGGATCTCGACCTCGCACCGCAACGCCAACGCGATCGCGTCCGACGGCCGGGCGCTGACCCGGATGTCGCCCGCGAACTGCAGCTCGGCGTAGAACACGTCGTCGCGCAGTTCGGTGATGTGCACGGCCTCGAGCTTGCGGCCGAGCGCGGTGATGACGTCCTTGAGCAGGTCGTGGGTGAGCGGCCGGGCCGACTGCACCCCCTGCTGCTGGAACGCGATGGCCGAGGCCTCGACCGCGCCGATCCAGATCGGGAGGTAGCGCACGCCGTCCTGCTCACGCAGCAGGACCACGGGCTGGTTGGCGGGCAGTTCCACCCGGACGCCGACGACGCGCATCGGATGCATGCGGCTCACGCTACACCGGCGCACCGCCACCGACCGGGCGGAACGTCACCCCAGAATCCCCTTGCCCGGACGACCGAAAACCGTCCCGGGATGAGACGCGGGTCAGGGCCCGCTGAACTGGCGGAGCCCGGCCGCGACGAGCGGCGCGTGCAGCCGGACCGACAGGGCCGCGAGCTCGCGCACGGGCTCCTCGGCGCGGGCCCGGCCGTCGCCGCCGCGCTGGTGCGCCATCGGCTGCACGACCTGCGAGAACAGCCCGACCTCGCGGTCGGCCGCCGACCGGAACGCCCGCAGGTGCCGACCCTCGATCCCGAACCGGGCGAGCTCGGCCACGGTCTGGCCGACCGCGAGCGCGTCCTCGTCGAAGTAGCCGTCGGGCCGGGCGACGACGAGCTGGAACTGCTCGAGCTCGCGCAGCTGCTCGTCCCGCAGGCCGGTGGCGTGCACCAGCTCCTCGCGCGACATCCGCATCGTGCTCTGCCCGGTCGCGAAGTCCGCCGCGGACGGCACCGGCGAGCCGGTGCTGCTGACGGCCGCGACGGTCGGCTGCGGGAGGCCGTCGGGGCCGGCCGGTGAGACGCCCCGGTCGATGGCGTCGAGCTGGTCCTTGATGACCCGCAGCGGCAGGTAGTGGTCGCGCTGCTGGGACAGCACGTACCGCAGCCGGGCGACGTCGGCGGTGCCGAACTTGCGGTACCCCGACGGCGTGCGGTCCGGGTGGACCAGGCCCTCGGACTCCAGGAACCGGATCTTGGAGATCGTGATGTCCGGGAACTCGCCGCGCAGCGAGGTGAGCACCTCGCTGATCGACATGCCGCCGACCCGCGGCGATCCCGCCGACTGTCCCGATGCCGTGACGCTCATGCCGGGCCCCCGTCGCTGCCGGCGGCGCTGCTGGCGGCGTTGAGGAACACCAGCCGGAACTTGCCGATCTGGACCTCGTCGCCGCCCGCGAGGTCGACGGAGTCGATCCGCTCGCGGTTGACGTACGTGCCGTTGAGGGAGCCGACGTCGCGCACCGTGAAGGTCGCGGACGCCCCCTCGCCCTGGCGCGCGAACTCCGCGTGCCGCCGGGAGACGGTGACGTCGTCGAGGAAGATGTCGCTGTCGGGGTGACGTCCGGCGGTCGTGACGTCCTGGTCGAGCAGGAACCGGCTGCCGGCGTTCGGACCGCGCTTCACGACCAGCAGCGCCGACCCGGCCGCGAGCGCGTCGACCGCGCCCTGGTGGGCCGCGGTGGAGAACCCGGGATCGGTGTCGGGGGCCACGGCGCCCGCGACCGAGCCGAGGTTGATCACCGAGGTGGCGTCCGGCCCGGCGGGGAACGGCACGTCCGGCAGGGCCGATCCGCAGTGGGTGCAGAAACGGCTTCCGGGCGGGTTCTCGGTACCGCAGTTGGGACAGAACACCGGCGGTGGCCTCCTGGTGATTCGAGCTGGGTGGGCGCTGGGGTGGGCTTCGGTCAGCAGAGCGTGGCAGTCGCCGGACAGCGGTGGGGCTGATGCGGATCGACTCGGACGGGCCGCGCGACGCGTGGGCCGGGACCCGGCGCGCGGTGGTCGACGGACCGGCCGGGTCGCCCGAGCCTAGGTGGCGCCGCGGCGAGGGGTCAACGGGAGGTCGAGGTGCATCCCGAGTTCATGCCCGGCGAAGTCTCGACCTCAGGTTGCGACAGCGGAATACCCGTCGGCATCGAGCAATCCGTCCAACGCCGTCTCGACCGCGGTCTCGTCACCCTCGACGGTGATCTCGACGATCCAGCCGTCGCCGTAGGGATCGGAGTTGATCAGTTCGGGGGTGGCCTCCAGCGCGTCGTTCCGGGCGGTGACGGTGCCCGCGACCGGCGCGTAGAGCTCCGAGACGCTCTTGGTCGACTCCACCTCGCCGAGGGCGTCACCGGCGGCGACGGCGGTGCCGACCTCGGGCAACTGCACGAACACGACGTCACCCAGGGCGTCCTGCGCGAAGGCGGTGATGCCGACCCGGCACACCCCGCCCGTGGCGCCGACCCACTCGTGCTCGGCGGTGTAGCGCAGTTCGGCGGGAATCCCCTCGGAACCTGTGGCCATGCCTGAGACGCTAGTGGTCAGCGCGACGGCGTCACCAGGGAGGTCGGCGGCAACGCCCGGACCGCGTTCACCCGGACCGACGCCGCCTGCACGATCGTGACGTCACCGCCCGCGGCCCGCACCGTGGCCGCCACGCCGCCGAAGATGTTGAGCGCGCGGTCGAGCGTCGGCGGGTCGCCGATCGCGATCACCCGGTAGGGCGCGGTGAGCGGGGAGCCGTCGAGCTGCGGCGGCCCGTCGCCGGTGCTCGAGCCGGTGAACGCGCTGTCGGTGCCGACCCGTACGTCGTCGAACTGGACCGCCTCGGCGCCCGCCCCGCGCAGCTCCTGGACGACGTCGAGCAGGTCCTCCGGGCCGAGCTGGTCCTTCGGGTCGGTGATCGTCACGGTGACCCCGGGACCCGTGGCGGCCACCACCCCGAGCAGCACGCGCAGGGCCGCGAGCTGCTGCAGGGCCTGGTCGTACGCCACCGTGTCCTTGTCGCCGCTCGCCTGCAGCTGCTGCTCGGTGGCCTGCAGCTGCGCGAGTTGCTGCCGCAGGCGGTCGGCCCGGGAGTTCTGGTCGTCGAGGATGCGGATGAGGTCGTCCTGCCGGGCGTCGGCGAGGTTGTCCCCCGACGACGACCGCACCTGGATCGCGATCCCGAAGCCCAGCAGCGCCACCAGCACGCCGATCAGGACGCCCGCGACCCGGTGCGAGGACCGGGTCGGCTTCGCCGCGACCGGCGGGTCGGCCGGGTCGTCCGGGACGCGGTCGGCGTCCGCCCCGGGCTGCTCGTGCCGCCCGTGCGCGGCGTCGGGGAGCTCCTCGGGCCCGGGTCCGTCGGGCTCGGGTCCGTCGGGCCCGGGTCCGTCAGGCGCGGGTCCGTCAGGCACGGGTCCGTCAGGCACGGAACAGCCTGCGCCGGATCGCCGCGGCGTTGCCGAAGATCCGGATGCCGAGCACGACGACGACGGCCGTCGACAGCTGGCCGCCGACCCCGAGCTTGTCGCCGAGGAACACGATGAGCGCGGCCACCACGACGTTCGACACGAACGACACCACGAAGACCTTGGCGTCGAAGATCCCGTCCAGCCGGGCGCGCAGCCCGCCGAACACGGCGTCGAGGGCCGCGACGACGGCGATCGGCAGGTACGGCGACAGCCAGTCGGGCACGGTCGGCTTGAAGACCAGGCCGAGCACGATCCCGATGACGAGCGCGGCGGCAGCGATCACGACGGCTCCCCTGCTGGTGACGACGGTGGCGGTGTGGACGGACCGGACGAGTCTGCGGGAGACGGCCCCGCGCCAGGGTCGCCGGGTGGCGCGACCCCGGTCGCCGCGCTGCTGGGCGGAACGGTGCTCGCGTACCGCGGGTCGACGACCACCCCCGCCGGCAGGTGCAGCGAGGAGGCGGTGTCGAAGGTGAAGCTGACACCGCGGTTGCCGGCGTAGGTCGCGAACCGGGCCGCCACCGCCGACTGCGCGAAGGCCACCGACAGGTCGTCACCGTTCCCGACCGCCTCGATCGTGTACGGCGAGCTGACGGTCCGGAGGTCCACCAGGATGTCCGCGCCCGCGAACCGGATCGCCGAGAGCGGGGTGATCCGCACCTGGTCGACCGCCACCGCTTGCGCCCCGGCACTCCACAGCACGTTGACGACGTCACGGATGTCGATGTCGGTGACCACCCGGACGGAGTTGATCGGGGTGCTGCCCGCGCGGCCGCCGGCCGGGTCGGTCTCGGGCGCGGTGGGGTCGCCGAGCGTCACCCGCAGGCCCGCAC
>CAXUNA010000283.1:0-5673 GCA_964252095.1 uncultured Jatrophihabitans sp.
GCGCGGCGGCGCGGGCCGCGGGCGTGCACGGCGCGCCGCCGTTCTGGGGCGGCTACCGGCTCGCCCCGACCTCGGTGGAGTTCTGGCAGGGCCGTCCGAGCCGGCTGCACGACCGGTTGCGCTACCGCCTCGTGGACGGCGCGTGGGTCGTCGAGCGGCTGGCGCCGTGAGCGGCTCCGACGTGAGCGGCTCCGACGAGATCGAGGACCTCGAGGCCGACGCCGACATCGCCGGCCCCGCCGAGGTGGAACCGGCGACCGGGGTGCGGGCGTGGCTGGTGCGGCAGGGGGCCGACACCCGGCCGCTCGCCGTCGTGCCGTTCCGTAGGCTCGCGCTCGGGCAGGCGACCGCGTTCATCGGCGCGATGCTCACCCAGACCGCCGTGCCGGTGCAGGTCTACTCGCTCTCCGGCTCGTCGCTCATGGTCGGCCTGGTCGGGTTCGCGGGCCTGGTGCCGATCGTGCTGTTCGGGCTCTACGGCGGCGCGATCGCCGACGCCGTCGACCGCCGCAAGCTCTACCTGGTCAGCTCGCTGCTCACCTGGTTGGTGACGCTCGGCCTGCTCGCGCAGTCGTTGCTGCACGTCGACAGCGTCGTGCTCATCATCGCGTTGATCGTCGTGCAGTCGGGAGCGTTCGCCGTGGCCTCGGCCGCGCGCGGCGCGATCATCCCGCGCATCGTGCCGACCGGCCTGATCCCGGCCGCGAACACGCTGTCGTTCACGCTGGGCAACGTCGGGCAGGTGATCGGTCCGCTCATCGCGGGGGTGCTGCTCGGGCTCTCCGGCGAGAAGGGCTTCGACCTGTCCTACGGCGTCGACGCGATCCTGTTCACCGCCGCGCTCTACTCGGCGCTGCGGCTGCCCCCGATCCAGCCGGACGGCACGCTCGAGAAGCCCGGCCTGCGCTCGGTGATCGACGGCCTGCAGTTCATCGTCGTGCGGCCGGTGCTGCTGATGAGCTTCGCGGTCGACATCTGCGCGATGGTGCTGGCGATGCCCCGCGCACTGTTCCCGGCCGTCGCCGACGAGAAGTTCGGCGGCCAGCACAGCGTCGGGTGGCTGTACGCGGCCATCGCGATCGGGGCGCTGGTCGCCGGTGTCTCGAGCGGCTGGATCGGGCGGGTCAGCCGACAGGGCCGGGCCCTGACGATCGCCATCATCGCGTGGGGGTTGTCGGTCGCGGCGGCCGGTTGGGTGGGGAACCTCTGGCTGTGCGTCGGGTTGCTCGCGGTCGGGGGCGCCGCCGACCTGGTGAGCGCGGTCTACCGGCAGACCATCCTGCAGACCTACGCCCCCGACCAGATGCGCGGGCGGATGCAGGG
This sequence comes from uncultured Jatrophihabitans sp., assembly GCA_964252095.1. Lineage (GTDB taxonomy): Bacteria > Actinomycetota > Actinomycetes > Mycobacteriales > Jatrophihabitantaceae > CAXUNA01. The sequence goes on from CAXUNA010000283.1 coordinate 1,324, forward strand.
CGTGTTCATCGCGGTGGTCGCGGGCGGTCCCCGCCTGGGCGACCTGCGCGCGGGCGTCACGGCCGACGTCGCGGGCACCACCCCGGCCTGGATCGGCGGCGGGCTGGTCTGCGCCGTCGTCGTCGCGGTCCTCGGCGTCGCCGTGCGGTCGTTCTGGCGCTACACCCCCGACGACGCCCGGAGATCGCGGAAACGCGACGCCGCCGCTCCCGCGGCATGACACCAGCGCGAGGGGGGTAGGAGCCGTACCCCTCACGCGGCGGACGGAGCTCCTACCGTCGAGGGCATGACCGACGAACTCACGCTCAACAACGGCGTCACGCTCCCCACGATCGGGCTCGGCGTCTACCAGTCGCCTCCGGACGAGACGTCCGCGGCGGTGGCGACCGCGCTGGAGGTCGGCTACCGCCACGTCGACACCGCGGCGGCCTACGGCAACGAACGCCAGGTCGGCGAGGGCATCCGGCGCTCCGGGGTGGACCGCGACGAGGTGTTCCTCGAGACCAAGATCTGGGTCAGCGACTACGGCTACGAGCAGACGCTGCACGCGTTCGAGAAGGCGACCCGCAAGCTGGGCTTCGACACCGTCGACCTGCTGATCCTCCACCAGCCCGCACCGGACCGGTTCGACGACACCGTCGGTGCCTACCGGGCACTGGAGAAGCTGCTGGCCGACGGCGCGGTGTGCGCCATCGGCGTCAGCAACTTCATGCGTCACCACCTCGACGACCTGCTCCCGCGCACCGAGATCGTGCCCGCGGTCAACCAGATCGAGTTGCACCCGTACTTCGCCCAGCCCGACGTGCAGGCCGCCGACGCCGAGCACGGGATCCTCACCCAGGCGTGGTCGCCGATCGGCGGTATCACCTTCTACCCCGGCTGGGGTGAGCACCGCCGCAACGTGCTGGAGGACCCGACGGTCGCCGGCATCGCCGGGGAGCACGGCAAGAGCCCGGCCCAGGTGCTGCTGCGGTGGCAGCTGCAGCACGGCCGGTCGGCCATCCCGAAGTCGACGAACCCGACCCGGATCGCCGAGAACTTCGACGTCTTCGACTTCGTCCTCACCGACGAGCAGGTCGCGGCGCTCGACGGCCTCGACACCGGCGAGCGCAACGGCCCGGACCCCGACGGCCCGATGCGTGCGGACATCGCCGCCCGCACGATTCCCGAGGACTGAGGCACCGCGTTCGTGGTGGGATGACGCGTGTGAGCCGTCCCGACCACCTGCGGGAGTTCGTCCTCCCCGCCACGCCCGTGACGCCGGTCGACGCCGGCGGGTTCGACCTGTACCTCCCCGCCTCGGCGGACCCGGTGCCGCTCGCGGTGCTGGTGCACGGCGGGCCGATGCGGGAGGAGCCGGTGGCGACGCCACGGGGATGGCCCGTGTTCCGCGGTTACGCCGCCGCTCTGGTGGCGCGCGGGATCGCCGCGGCCGTGTTCGACCACGCGGTGCTGCGCTCCCTGGACTACGCCGCGGCCACCGCGCGCCTGACCGAGGTCGTTGCGGCCGCCCGCGCGCACGCCGGCGTCGACCCGGGCCGGGTCGCGGTGTGGGCGTTCTCCGGCGGTGGGCCGCTCGTCTCCGACCTGCTGCGCACGCCGCCGGCCTGGTTGCGCACCGTGGCGCTGTCCTATCCGGCGCTGGAAACCTTCGGCGGAGTTGAGGGTTTCCGGCCCGTGGACTCCCTGCCCACGGTCGGGGGGTTGCCGGTCCGGGTGACACGGGTGGGCCGGGAGTTCGAGGCCCTCGTCGCGGCGCAGGAGGAGTTCGTCGCCGCCGCGGGTGCCCACGACGTGGACCTCACCGTCATCGAGGTCCCCGACGCGCACCATGCGTTCGACGTCGTCGACGACACCGACGCGTCGCGGCGGGCCATCGAGCAGGCGCTGGCGTTCGTCGCGACCCGGTTGGCCTGAGGGTCAGCCCGGCGGCTGCTCGAGCAACCGTTGCACACTGCGCGGAACCGGGCGTGCGACGCGTGCCGCCGGATCCGGGACCGGCGTGCCCCCGCGCCGTTCCAGCGGCACGGTGCCCCCCCAGACCGGGAGATCGGCGTCCTCGCCGTCACCGTCGTCGGGGCCGCCGGCGCGGACCTTGGCCGAGGCCTCGTCGATCGGGAGGACGAGGACGTCGGTGGCCGCGAGCTCGCGGGGGAGCGGCCCTCGCGCCTCGGCCCAGCGGCCGGGAAGGATCGCCTCGGAAAATCGCTCGAGCGCCACGAGCTTCTCGGCGTCGTCGGTCACCGGTGTCAGCGTGCCGAGCAGCATGACGCTGCGGTAGTTCACCGAGTGCTCGAAGACGCTCCGGGCGAGGACGAGACCGTCGAGCATCGTGACGGTCAGACACGCGGGGAGTCCCGCGCCGGCGGTCCGGAGCGCGCGACTGGCGGCCGAGCCGTGCACGTACACGACGTCACCGTGTCGCGCGTGCAACGTCGGCACCGCGAACGGCTGGCCGTCGTGCACGAACGCGAGATGGCACAGCGGTGTCGCGTCGAGGACGGCGTCGATCGTGGCACGGTCGTACACCCCACGAGCCGGTTCGCGCCGGATGCGGGTGCGCGGCGAACGGGCGTCCACCGCGTGGACGCTAGTGCACCGGTCGGGGCCTCCCACGACCGAGATGCCGAGCCGCTCCCGCGACGCACCGGATGCCGCTTCCGTCGCGGCAGCCGGCCCTCACGGGATGGGTCCGGCGGCAGGGTGCTCGTGATCGCCACGAGCAGGGGCGTTCTGTCAGTCGAGGTGTGGCAGCTCGAGCGTGCCGGTCGCGACGACGTCGGCCGCGATGTCGACCACCTTGCGGTTGCGCGTCTGGCTCGCGATGCGCAGCAAGGTGAACGCGTCGTCACTCTTCACCTTGTGCGTGGCCATGAGGATCCCCAGCGCCATGCCGATGTTCCGGCTGTTGGCCAGCGCGCGCTCGAGGTTGGCGGCGTGCTCGCGCGCCACCACCCCGGACACGGCGAGCGCGCCGTGCGTGGCCATGACCAGCGCGACGGTCTGCGCCGTGTCGTCGAAGGCGTCCGGCTCGCGGGAGTACAGGTTCAGGCTGGCGCGCAGGTCGTCGTCGTCGAACACCATCCGTACGGCGAGCATGCTCGCGACGCCGTTGCGGGCCGCGACCGGACCGAAGACCGGGTAGCGGGGATCGTGGGCGATGTCCGGCACCGAGACCAGGCTGGCCTCGTGCTCGACGGCGTCGAGGCACGGGCCGTTGCGCAGCTCGTACTGCGCGCGGTCGTTGATGCTGGCGTCGGGATGGGTGGGACCGAGCGTCTGGAAACTGGAATCACGGTCGCGGGTGATGCTGGCGAACGCCACCACCGGGATGGCGGCGACGGCGATCCGCGTGACTGCTGTCAACGCGCCGTCGGTGGTCGACTGCGCGAGGACCTGACGACCGAGGGTGGCGTACAGATCGACCAGGTCACGCGGTGAACTCACGCGGCACCGCGTGCGGGATCCGCACGGCGCACGGGTGTGGAGATGGGGAACCGCCTCGATCGGACGTCGACCCGTTGACGCCGCAAGAGGACGGGCGACCCGGGTGTCGTACGAAGCGGTGGGTTTCTGCCTCTGGTGCGCAGCGTAGACCGCGGCGGGCCGGGCGGGCGGCTCACAGGCTGAGCCGACCGGCGTCGAGTCGACCCTCGACGAGGTCGGCGGCGATGTCGTCGACGTCGGTGCCGTGGTCGGTCGCCCAGACCCGCATCGCGGCGAGCGCGGCCGCCGTGTCGATGCCACCCCGGACGGTGAGGATGCCGAGCGCGACCCACACCTCCATGCGACGTCGTGGCCCCGGGGCGTCCAGCCACGGGATCTTCGACGCGTCGTCCGAACCGGCGAGGGCCGACGGCGGCTGTGCGCCGGTCAGCAGGGTGACGATCCGGTCGGCGACGATCCCGGCGTCGGCCGGGTCGATCGCGAGCGAACCCCGCGGCCCGCGGTGGTAGAGGTCCATGGCGCCGCCGTCGCCCCGCGCCGTGAACGGGAGCGGGACCGAGGACACCGAGCGGTACGACGTCTTCGTGGTGAATTCCCTTCCGAACAGGGGCCATTCGCCGAGGAGTTGCTCGAGGTCGCGCACGATCGGCACCCCCTGGTGCATCACGTCCAGGCACGGGCCCTCGCCGACGGTGAACTGCAACTGCTCCGCGGCCTCCGCCTCGGGGTCGCTGCCGCCCAGCGGCACGCGGAGGTCGAGGCTCAACAGGGAGAGGCTCGCGCCGTCGGCGCCCAGGGTCGCCGCGGCGGCGGCGGCGAGTCGCCCCGGGAGGGTTTCCGGCGCCGCGGGGGCGCCGTCCTCGCCCAGGCGGGCGGCATCGAGGAGGGACAGCAGATCCAGGT
>CAXUNA010000284.1:0-5661 GCA_964252095.1 uncultured Jatrophihabitans sp.
TCGTCGGCGGTCCTGCTGGAGGTCGCCGAGGCGGACTTCGCCGCCGTGTCCGACGACGCCGGCCTCGGTCGCGTGCTCCACCTGCGCGGCACCCTCGCCGGTCAGCAGGGTCGCCTCGACGAGGCACGGGGGCACTACCACCGCAGCCTGGAGATCCGGCGTCGCATCGGTGACCGTGCCGCGGAGGGATCGCTGCTCGCGAACCTCGGGATGATGGCCGAGTACGACGGCGACTTCGCCACGGCCATCGACCTCACCGAACAGGCGCTCGCGGTGCGGACGGAGGTCGGCGACCGCTGGGCGATCGGGCACGCCCACAGCAACCTGGGGATGCTGCTGCTCGCCGTCGGCGAGACCGATCGGGCGGTCGCGTCCCTGACCGAGGCGCTGCGCCTGCACCGCGAGGTCGGCGATCTGTGGATGATCGCGATCGGCCACGAGAACCTCGGTGTCGCCGAGCTGCGGCAGGGTGACGTCGTGGCGGCGGCGCGTGATCTCGCCACCTGCGTCGAGGCGCACCGGCTGCTCGACGACCCGTGGTCGGCCGCGCACCTGCTCGAGGACGTCGCCCGGCTGGCGGTGCGGGCGCCCGACCCGTCACCGGCGGTGGTGCTGGTCGGTGCGGCCGACCGGCTGCGGGAGCAGATCGGGTCGCCCCGCACCGACACCCAGCAGGCCGAACTCGACGAGGCCCTCGGTGTCACCGCCGTCGACGCCGCGGGCCGGGAGCGGGGGCGGTCGTCGGACACCTCCGACGCCCTGCGGGTCGCAGCGGAGGTGTGCGCGTCGTTTCTGTCCTGATCACGGCGTTTGTCCGCGACGACCATGATCAGATGCAGGACCCCGGTCGGTTCGATTGTCGGAGGTCGGTGTTTGACTGGCGCCGCACCGTGAGACCCGGGATCCATCGCGGGCCGGTGTGAACGTCCGAGGAGACCGCTGTGGTCACGTCATCCCTCGCCGCCCGTCGTCGCGGCGCCGCTCTCGTGTCCGTGCTGACCCTGGTCGCGGGCGTCCTCGCCGCCCAGGCCGTCGTCGCGCCGGCCGCCCACGCGGCGCCGTCGTATCCCGTGGTCGACCCCGCCACGGAGAACGTCACGGGCCCGCTCGGTGCGGTGACCTCGACGGCCGTCGGTTCGGACGCCGTCGACTGTCCCGATGCCGACGGCACGGACGTCCGGGCGGTCACCGGGTTGTCGGGCACGATCGAGAACTCCGAGGCAGCCACCTACCTCGGGCGGCTCGACGTGACCTGTCAACCGTTCGCCACGCCCGCGCCACGCCTCGACCCGACGGCCACGCCGAAGCTCGACGCCCTCACCAGCGAGGACGACCCGTTCGACCCGCGGACCGGGACCTCGTCCTGCGCCGGCGTGCTCGTCGGCCTCGGCGCCGCGGTCTCGCCCGGCACGGACGGGGACCTGATCACCGACCTGCAGCCGTACTGCGAACCGTTGGACGACAACGGCGTGGCGTACGGCAGCCCGCAACCGCAGGACTGGCTGTTCGACGCGAGCGGGAACCTCGTCACGCCGGTCTTCTGTGCCCCGGGGACGTTCGCGATCGGCATCCGGGCGTCGACGTCCGACTACCTCTACGGCCTGACCCTGGTGTGCGACGCCCCGCGGTACGACCCGGCGGGCGTCGCCGCGAACTTCCCGCACACGGCGAGCAGCGTCACCGTCGCCACTCCCGTCGGGGACCCGGTGTCGCCGTCGGGGTCGGAGGTGGCGACCTGCGGCGACGGCACCGTCGCTGTCGGGTTGCAGACCGCGAGCGCCGACACCGGCGAGGGATCGGAGCAACTGACTGCGGTCGGGGCGACGTGCCGGCCGTTCTCGTCCCCGAGCGTGCCCACCGGGATCGACGCCGCCGGCGACGTCGGCCAGCTCCTGGTACCGAAGGACCCGCAGCAGTTCCTCCAGGGCGTGGACTGCGACGCCGGGAGTGTGCTCACCGGGATGTCCGGCCGGGTGACCACCCTCGGCACCGGCGTGCTGAGCACGGTCGGGGCCTGGTGCAGCGTGCTCGGACCGGACGGCGCACCGACCGGCAGTCCCACGTTCCAGGACGAGACCGGCCTCGGCGACGGCGACGCCGGTGACCCCGTCTTCTGCCCGGCCGGCACCGCGGTCACGGGCCTGGCGGGTCTCGTGGCGTCGACCGCGTACGGCGCGGCCCCGGCACAGCTGCAGCTGATCTGCTCGACCTTCTCGTTCGCCGGCGCCGCGGTGACCCCGCAGCCGGCGAACTCGTCGTGGACCACCGCGACCCTGCTCGGCGCGACCGACACGACCACCCAGGCGTTGACCTCGCCGGGCGGAGCGCTCTGGTACCGGTTCCCGGTCCAACCGAGCAGTTCCGTCCGCGTCGACCTCACCGGGCTGGCGCAGGACGACGACCTCACGGTGTTCTCCGACATCGGGCAGGCGTTCACGTCGTTGACGAGCACGGCGGATCTGACGACGTTGTCGGCGGAGTTCGCGGGGGTGCAGTTCGCCCCCACCACCTTCAGCCCGACCACGTTCTCACCCACGACGTTCTCCCCGACCACGTTCTCGCCGACCACCTTCAGCCCGACGACGTTCAGCCCGACCACGTTCTCGCCCGACGTCACGCCCGAGCAGTACTTCCAGGCGGGCGCCTTCCCCGACGAGGCCGCGCTCGCGGGCGCCTACAGCAGCGCGCAGACCCGCAGCGTGCTCGAGGTCTCCGCGCACGACGGCCTCACCCCGGAATCCGTGCAGGAGCAGACCTTCAACCACACCGGGTCGTTCTACGTCCGCGTCACCGCGCGCAACGGCGCGGTGAACCCGCAGCCGTTCTCGCTCGCCGTGACCACCACCGGCGGCCCGTGCGCGACGCCGCTGTCGACCTTCGCCGGCGACGCGACCCTCGTCGGGACACCGGGAAGCGTCGGCACCGTCGTGCTCACCGACTCGACGCGGCTGACCGGCAGCGCGGCCGACGTCGCCGCGCTGGCCACGGCCAACAACCGGTTCGCCGCGGCGGTCGGCGGTGCGGCCCTGGTCGACGTCTCCGGCAGCCAGAAGGTGCGCGACCTGCAGGCGCAGGCCGCGGCGAACCCGGGCTGTCCGTACGCGGAGAACCTCGTGGCGCAGGCCGTCCGCGACATCGTGAACACCTACCGCAGCAGCAACGGCCCGCTGGAGTACGTCGTCATCGAGGGCGACGACAGCGTGATCCCGTTCTTCCGCTACGCCGACAGCGCCGGTGTGGCCGCGGAATCGGGCTTCAGCCCGCCGGTGAAGGACACCACCGCCTCCGACGCCAGCCTGCGCAACGACATGGTGCTCGGGCAGGACGCCTACGGCTCGGCCACCGACGTCACGGTCTCCGGGATCTCGATGCCGGTCCCCGATCTCGCGGTCGGCCGGTTGGTCGAGACGTCGGCCGAGATCGCGGCCACGCTGTCGGCGTACGTCGCGAAGGGTGGCGCTCCGATCACCCCGACCTCCACCCTCGCCACCGGCTACGACTTCCTCGCGGCCGGTGCCAAGCAGGTGGCGTCCTCGTTCGCCGCCGCCGACGCGTCGGGTCGCAACGACACGCTCATCACCGACCAGGGCGTCGACCGCACGCTCACCACCGTCGGGAACACCCCGTCACCGAGCCGCACGTGGACCGCCGCCGACCTCAGGACCAGCCTGTTCGGCAGCAGGCACGACGTCGTCTACCTGGCCGGGCACTTCTCGGGCAACGCCGCGCTGGCCGCCGACTTCAGCAGCGTGATCACCACCCGCGACCTCGCGGCGGCGCCCGCCGCGAACTTCCGGAACACGCTGGTGTTCAGCGCCGGGTGTCACTCCGGCTACAACATCGTCGACCCCGACGCCGTCACGGGTGTCACCGACGCCCTGGACTGGGCCCAGGCCTTCGCGCAGAAGGGGGCGACCCTGGTGGCCGGCACCGGTTACCAGTACGGCGACACCGATTTCGTCAAGTACAGCAACGAGCTCTACGTCGACTTCGCCCGGGCGCTCCGCGTCGGCACGGGCGCGGTGGCGGTCGGCACGGCGCTCAGCCAGGCCAAACACGACTACCTCGCCGGCCAGGCCTCACTCGACGGGGTCGACCAGAAATCGTTGCTGGAAGCAACGTTGTTCGGCCTGCCGATGCAGGGAGTCGACTTCGCCAGCGGCCGGCTCGCCACTCCGTCGGCGCCCACGCCGGTGGCCACCACGCCGGTCGGTACGAAACCCGGGGTGACGCTCGGCCTGTCGACCGCCACGATCACCGCCACGGCGGCGACCACCTCGACCACCCTGCCGCTCACCGGCCCGGGCGGCACCGTCGACGCCACGTACCTGGCCGGACCCGGCGGCGCCGTCGAGGTGACCCCGGCGGCACCGGTCCTGCCGCTGGTCGTGCAGAACGCCACGGCGCCGGCCGGAACGGTTCTGCGCGGCGTGGGCTTCCGCAGCGGGACCTACACCGACCGCACCGGGGTCACGCCGCTGACCGGCGCACCCGCGACCGAGACCAACACCGTGCACGGCCCGTTCGTGTCCGACGTGTTCTACCCGAACCACCTGGCGACGCCGAACTACTTCGACGCGTTGAGCGGGTCGCCGTCGACCGGAGCGACGCGGTTGCTGGTCACGCCGGCGCAGTACCGGTCGGACGCGCCGGGCTCGGCCACCGACGTGCAGCGGACGTACACAGCCCTCGGGTTCGCCGCGTTCTACAGCGGGAACCGGGCGACGTACGGCGCGAACGTGCCGGCCACCGCCGCACCGCCGTCGTTCAGCGGGGTGGTCGCCACGCCGTCGGCCGACGGCCGCAGCGTCGTCGTGTCGACCCACGTGGTCGGCGACCCGGCGGCGGGCATCCAGTCGGCGTGGGTCACCTGGACCGACCCGAACGCGACGACCTCACCGAAGACCTGGCAGTCGGTCGACCTCGTGCAGGACGCCGCGGACTCGACCCGCTGGTCCGCGACAATCGCGTTGCCCGCGGGACAGCTCGCCGGTGACGTGCAGTTCATCGTGCAGGCCGTCAACGGCGTCGGTGTGGTCGGCGCCGACGACGCCGCCGGCCGCTACCACCGGGTGGCGGCGGCGAACCCACCCCTTCCCGCGGCCACGGCGTTGACGATCGGGTCGGCCGTCCCCTCGACCGGGACCCTCGGGGGGTCGTTGCCGGTGACGGCCAAGCTCGCCGGCGCGAACGGCGTCGGCGTGGCCGGCCAGCCGCTCACCTTCGGTCTCGGCGGTTCGTCGATCGTTGCTGTCACCAACGGTTCCGGGGTCGCGGCCACCACGCTGCCCATCACCGCGGCGCCGGGTGCGGCGAGCCTGACGGCGTCGTTCGCCGGCACGGCCGCCCTCGCGGCCTCGGAGGCCGTCCCGCGTCGGGTGACCGTCGCCAAGCGGAGCACCGCCGTGACGATCGCCGCGGTGGCCGGCGGCTACCAGGTGACGCTGACCGACACCACTGTCGCCGGGCACCCGGTGGGCAGCCCGGCCCGCACGGTCTACGTCGTGGCCACGGCGTCGGGCGGGTCGGTGCTCGGTGTCGTCGCGCTGCTCACCGACGCGAACGGCCGGGCCTCCGTCGCGTCGACCGCCCTGCCCGCGGGGAGCGCCGCGCTCACGCCGTACTTCGAGGCGCTCGCGGCGCGTGGTGAAGGCCTCGCTT
>CAXUNA010000285.1:0-5659 GCA_964252095.1 uncultured Jatrophihabitans sp.
TGAAAGGCGTCGATCACCTGCGTACCCGGGCTGGCGCCGGTCGCGGCGTCCGCCGTGAATCGTCCTCGCGGCCGTGGCCGCGACCGCCGGGCGGGGCACGCTGGAGGCATGCAGCACATCGACGTCGACGGCCTCGGGCCGGTCAGCCGGATCGGTCTCGGCACCTGGCAGTTCGGATCCCGCGAGTGGGGGTACGGCGACGCCTACGCCTCGGGCGGGGCCCGCGACATCGTGCGCCGGGCCCTGGAGCTCGGCGTCACCCTCTTCGACACCGCCGAGGCCTACGGGTTCGGCAAGAGCGAACGCATCCTCGGCGACGCGCTCGGCGCGCAACGCACCGAGGTCGTCGTCGCGAGCAAGCTGTTCCCCGTCGCGCCGTTCCCGCCGCTGGTCCGCCGCAGCGCGCAGGCCAGCGCGAGCCGGCTCGGGGTGCGGAAGATCGCGCTGTACCAGGTGCACCAGCCCAACCCCGTCGTGCCCGACACCGTGCCGATGCCGGCCCTGCACGAGCTGCAACAGGCCGGGACCATCGGGGCGATCGGCGTCAGCAACTACAGCCTGGAGCGGTGGCAGAAGGCGGACGTCGCGCTCGCCGACGCGGGTTCGAGCGCCACGGTGGTCAGCAACCAGGTGCAGTTCTCGCTGGCCCACCCCGACCCGCTCGACGACCTCGTGCCGTTCGCCGAGCGGGAGAACCGGCTGGTGATCGCGTACAGCCCGCTCGCCCAGGGTCTGCTCGGCGGCCGGTACGGCCCGGACCACCGCCCGGGTGGCGTGCGTGCGGTGAACCCGTTGTTCGGCAGGGAGAACCTCGAACGCATCACGCCGCTGCTCGACCTGCTCCGGGAGATCGCGGCGGGTCACGACACCACGCCGTCACAGGTGGCGCTCGCGTGGCTGATCGCCCAGCCCCGGGTGGTCGTCATCCCCGGCGCCTCGAGTGTGGAACAGCTGGAGTCGAACGTCGCCGCCGCCGAGCTCGCGCTGACGTCCGACGAGGTCGGCGCCCTCACCGGTGCGGCGCGGGCGTTCCGGCCGGTCTCGGGCACGACCACACTGGTCGACGCCGTGAAGTCCCGGGTGGCCGACTGGCGGTCCTCACACTGACCGTTGCTCTACGCAACGGTCAGCGCGGCGTCACGGCCGGGTCAGGTCGCGGGGATCTGGTCGGTGGCGCCACGGGCCTTGAGCATCGACTCCATGAGGTCGATCTCCGACTGTTGCGAGTTCACCATCGCGTTCGCCAGCTCGACGACCTCGGGGCGCTTGGTCAGGCCGAGCTCGGCCTGCGCCATCGCCACGCCGCCCTTGTGGTGGGCGATCATCAGCTGCAGGTAGAACACCTCGGCCGCCCTGCCGGACAGCGTCTGCAACTTGGCCAGCTGGGTCGAGGTCGCCATCCCGGGCATGACGGCACCGTCGGCCACGGCGGCGCTGCTCATGTCCATGCCGGCCATCGCGCTGTTGCCGCCCTGGTCCATCCACGCCATCGGCGCACCGGTCCGGGCCTGCGAGTCGCCCCACGCGATCAGCCAGGCGTACATCTGGCCGATCTGCTGCTGCTGGGTCGTCGCGATGTCGTAGGCGAGCAGCCGGGTGGCGGGGTCGGTGGTGCGGTCGCGCACGATGAACGACATCTGCACGGCCTGCGCGTGGTGCTGCTGCATGTCGCGGGCGAAACCCGCTTCCGCACTGTCGTCACCGGGGGTCGACGGGCGCACGACGAGCACGGCGACGACGACCGACACCGCCGCCACGACCACGACGCCGAGCAGCGCCACCCACCACCGCAGCGAGATCCGCCGCGTCGGACGGGGTTCCCCGAGCTCGTCGTCGACCTCGACCTCGTCGACATCCGCCCGTTCGAGGGCGTCGTCGTCGACACCGTCGGCGCCGTCGTCACCGCCCAGGGTCCGGAGCTGCTCGGCGAGGCGGGTCATCCGATCGGCGTCCCGGTCCCGCCGGTGCACGCCGCACCGGGCTCAGGCGTCTGCGGCCCGAGCTTGTACTTCTTGATGAACGCGTCGAGGCCCGGGTCGTTGGGACCGGTGAGCTTGAGCTGGGTGTCCCACGCGCTGATGACCACCGGCGCGGGCAGTCCCGGGTAGGGCGAGAGCGTCTCGTAGGTCTGGCCGGTGACCTTGTCGACGAGCTGGTCGATCTCGGACTTCGGCAGGTCGGGGCGGTAGGTGATCCAGACCGCGCCGTGCTCGAGGTCGTGGACCGCGTTCTCGTTGCGCACCGGCGAGCTGTAGACGCCGCAGTTGAGCCAGGTCGGGTCGTGGTCGCCACCGACCGGCGGGGTCTGGGCGTACTTCACGGAGGTGGTGACGTGGTTGCGGGTGTTGGTGAAGGTCTGGACGCCGGCGAGCGGGTCCTTGCGGGTGCCGTAGTAGACCCCGATGGCGGTGCCCGCACCGGCGACCAGGATGACGATCACGGCGATGACCCCGATGCGGGTGCGCCGCTGGCGCCGCGCGGCCTGCCGCCGCATCGCCTGGACCTTCTGCTGGGGCGTCTGGGCACCACCCTTGGTGGGCCTGGCCGGGCCGGCCGACTTCGCTGCCGGCTTCGTCGACGTCGCTGCCGGCTTGGCCGACCCCTTGGTCGGAGCCTTGCCGCTGCCGCCGGTCCGCGTGCTCGCCACCCGTACACCCTCCTGCTGTCCGGCCGCGGGTCGGGCCGATCCGCTGGCCGACGGTACGCGAACCTCATGTGGAGAGGCTCAGATCTCGGCTCGGATCCGGCTCAGGCCGGGGCGGGCGCGATCCGTCCCGAGACCTCGCCGAGCGTGAGCCGGCCGCCCCCGACGGCCGGCGCGGAGGCACTGACCGTGAGCACGTCGCCGTCGCGCAGGAACGTGACCGGCTCACCACCCACCGTCAGCGGCTCGGTGCCGCCCCACGTGAGTTCGAGCAGACAGCCGCGCTGACCCGGCTCCGGTCCGCTGATCGTGCCCGAGCCGTAGAGGTCGCCCGTGCGGAGGCTCGCGCCGTTCACCGTGGTGTGGGCGAGCATCTGGTCGGCCGACCACCACATGTCGCGGAAGTGCGGGCGCGAGACCACCTCGCCGTTCCAGGCCACCTCGAGGTCGAGGTCGAGCGCCCAGGGTGCGTCCGGACGCAGGTACCCGGCCGGTTGCGGATCCTGCGCCGGCAGCGGCAGCCGCGCGGCCGCCAGTGCGGCGAGTGGCGTGACCCACGCCGCGATCGAGGTCCCGAAGCTCTTGCCGAGGAACGGGCCGAGCGGCACGGTCTCGAAGGCCTGGATGTCGCGGGCCGACCAGTCGTCGAGCAGCACGACACCGAAGACGTGCTCGGCGAAGTCCGCGATCGGAACGGGTCGGCCGTGGGTCGAGCCGCGCCCGACCACGAATCCGAGCTCGGCCTCGAAGTCCAGCCGGGCGGTCGGGCCGAAGGTGGGGTCGTCCGCGCCCGGCTCCCGCCGCTGGCCGCGGGGCCGTGTGATGTCCGTGCCCGAGACGACGACGGTGCCCGCCCGGCCGTGGTACCCCACCGGCAGGCGTTTCCAGTTCGGCGAGAGCGGTTCGGCGTCGGGGCGGAAGATCCGGCCGACGTTCGTTGCATGGTGCACCGATGCGTAGAAGTCGACGTAGTCGGCCACCTCGATCGGCAGCTGCAGGGTGACGTCGGCCAGGGCGTGCACGGCGTCGTCGGGGACCTCGCCCGCGACCAGCTCGCCGATCCGGTCACGGGCCTCGCGCCACCGGTCGGGCCCCAGGGCCAGGAAGGGGTTCAGCGACGGCGCCGCGAACGTTGCGTCCTGCAACGCCGCCGCGAGGTCGATGACGTGGTCGCCGTACCGCACCCCGACCCGCGGCGGGGCCGACGGCGGCGAGAACACGCCGTAGGGCAGGTGCGTCGGTCCGAACCCGGATCCGTCGGGCACCTCGAGCCGAGTCATGCCGGCACCTCCTCGTGCTGACCGGCCGCGCGATCGTGGGTGATCGCGCCCGCCGGCCCCACCAGGTTGCCCTGCAGCCGACGGACGGCGTCGAGGTGGTCACCGGTCCAGATCATCCGCACCGCCGTCGGCGTGCCGAGCCCGGTGTGGTCGGCGAGGTCGCGCCGGACCGCGGTGACGAGCCGGTCGTCGACGTCGAGGTCGCGCGCCATCGGGGCGGGCACCGCGGCCGCACCGCGCAGCGCGTCGCCGAACCGGGCGTACCAGTCGAGCAGGTGACCCGCGCCGGCGTCGAGTTCGCGGCCGGCCGCCGTGCGGTCACCGGTCGTCGTGCCGTCCTCCCGGGCCCAGAGGTCGAGCACCGCGTCGGCCGCGAGCCGCGGCGCGATCGTGCCGGTGACGAGCGTCGTGGTCTCCCCCAGCTGCAGCTTCTTGCCGCCACGTTCGGCGAGGTACTCGCGGAACGCGTCGTCGAGGCGGCGGGAGGCGGCTGCGGCACGCAGCGCGGCGTCGGTGGGCGCGGGCACGGACGGGACGCCGGACTCGCAGCGCCGCGCGCCGTACGCGACCGCTTCGGCGAGATAGCCCGCGGCAGCGTCGTAGGCGTCGGCGAGGGCGCGGCCGAGCACGGAACTCGCGCCTCGTGGCCAGAACAGCACCCCGACGACCACACTCACCGCGCAGCCGATGGCGACGTCCTCGACGCGGATCAGGCCGACCGCGTAGCCCACCGGCGCGATGATGTTGAACAGGATGACGAGGGTGACGGTGAACGCCGCCTGCCCCGCGAGGAACGACACCGCGGCGGGCGCGAGGCCGGCGAGGACCACGCACAGTGGCAGCAGCACCCACAGCACCGCCCGGTTCGTCCCGACGCCCCACACCACGAGCCCGCCGACGACGATGCCGAGCGTGGTGCCGGCGAGACCACGCAGCACGTTCTGGCCGGTCGACAGGGCGTTCGAGCGCAGGACCGACAGGGTGCCGAGCACGACCCAGAACGAGTGCTGCAGGCCGGACAGGTCGGCGACCAGCACCGCGAGCCCCAGCCCGACGCCGCCGCGCAGGCTGTTGTGCAGCCACACCGAACGCCGGTCGAGGTGAGCACTCGCCCGCTCCCAGGCGGCGACGACCGGCCCGTCGAGCCCGGCCGGCTGCCGCCCCGAGACCCGCTCCCACCAGGTGCGACGTTCGGCGCGCGCGGCCCGGTCGGTGTTCGCCGCGATCTCCCGCACGGCGAAGGTCAGTTCCTGCGCGCGGAACGTCGGTTCCAGGCCGTCGACCGCACCGGCACCGAGCGCCGGATCCGGCAGCACACCGACGGCGGCCTCCTCCATCGCCCGCAGCCGCCCGGTCAGCGCGTCGAGCGCAGCGTGCAACGGTCCGGTGTCGGCGCCGTGGGCGTCGAGCAGGTCCGCGCACGAGTCGAGGACGTCCGCGACGGCCAACTCGAGGTCGCACACGGCGACCGGCGGGTTCGTCCCGGCCACGGGAATCGACCGTTGGTCGAGCACGGCGGCGAACCACCCGAGTTCGTCGACGAGCCGGACGACAGTGCGGGCCGACGTCGACAACCCGGTCGGCCGGTTCGGTGCCGCGTAGAAACCCCGGCGCAACGCGGCGACCGCCTCGCGCGCCGCGGTGTCGGCCGCGTCGCGGGTCGCGACGTCCGGCACGGTCCCGGTGACGAACGCGGTGTCGGCGATCATCATCGTCGGCGCGATGCTGGCGGCCG
>CAXUNA010000286.1:0-5655 GCA_964252095.1 uncultured Jatrophihabitans sp.
GAGTAGTACGCCCGGTCGGCCGCCGGGCAGGATCGTCTTCGTCAAGAACTACAACGTGTGGATCGCCCGCGGCGACGGCAGCGGTGCGAAGGCGGTCACCACCGACGGTGCGGCCGACCGGGCGTACTACTCACCGAGTGAGGCCGACGACGGCACCATCGCCGCGGCCCGGCTCGGCGAGATCGTGCGGATGACACAGAAGGGTGTGGTGCTGAACCGCATCGACCCGCCGTCGTTGAAGTTCGGTTCGGGGGAGACGTTCGACGGCACGCCCGCCGACGTCGCGATGTCCCCGGACGGCGCGTACATCGCGTGGTCCTTCGTCGCGTACACGTGCCCGGTCGACCAGTCGTGCGCCGTGCGGTACGCGACCGGTTACACCACCGCGACCAAGCTCAACACCGCTGCCGGGCACGCCACGAACTACCACGCGCCGTCGTGGATCGGCTCGAACCGCACGCTGCAGAGCGGTGGCTACAACGTGCAGATGATGCTGCAGGACCGCAAGGCGTCGCCGGTGCACTGGTTCGACGACCACGACCTGTACTTCCCGAGCACCGACCTCGCGGATGCCGAACTCTCCCGGGACGGGAAGTGGCTCGGCGCGGTCCGCGGCTACGCCGACACCCAGACCGTCATGTGGTACTCGGTGACCGGCAACGCGAGGACCGGCACGCCGCCGGTCGCGCCGACGCCCCTGTGCGTCACCAACGCCGGCGCGGGTGCCACGAGCCCGACGTTCAGTCCCGACTCCAGCGCCATGGCATGGTCGTCGTCGGCGGGCATCTACGTCAAGCGCACCCTGGGTGACTGCGCGGTGCAGCCGAAGCTGATCCTCAAGCCCGGCGCCTCCCGCCCGGCGTGGTCGGCCGCGGAACTCGTGTGACACCGCCCCGGTGAGTGGTCACCTCCGGTGTCGAGTGGTCACGAATTCCTGACCATTCAGCGCACGAGGTGACCACTCGACGGGGTGGGGTGGGTGCGCTCAGGCCACCAGCGTCATCGCCCAGATCTCTGCACCACCGGAGTTCGGGAGCGCGATCGCCTGCACCGTCTTCGACCCGTCGAGGGCGAGGGTGGTCCGCCACAGGTTCACCGGCGGGCCGTCCTCGCCCTGACCGGCCTTGATCCGGTGCGGCATCGCGATCGCCGCGGTGTCACCCGCCGCGGGTGACCCGGAAGCCCAGTCCGAGAGCACGAACGGCACCGACGCACTGGTGCCGTCGGTGTAGGTCACCACCGCCGACGACGCGACGTCGCCGCCGTGCGCCGCGCCGATCACCGCGAGGGTGCGGTACCGCCCGGCCGGCAACGCCAGCTGCCTCCCCGCCGCGGTGAAGAAGTTCTTCGTCGTCCCGGCAGCGCTCGGGGCGACGAAGGTCGTCCCGCCGATGATCTTCGTGCCCGCCTTCGGCAGCAGGGCGGCGTCGTAGCTCCAGCCGCCGCCGTCGAAGTTCCCTTGATCCGGCGCGGCGACGGTCGCGGTGCCGTCGACGTCGTACGCGAGCGGAACGCTGCAGGCTGCACCGGTCGTGGCGCACGTCGTGTTCGCGAGCGTCACGGTGGCGGTGGCCTTCTGCACACCGGTTCCCGACGTCTGCCAGGTGAAACCGATCCTGTACGTGCCCGCCTTCGTGCCGGCGGGGATGCCGATCGTGACAGGGGTGTCCACCCCGATCGGCAGGCCGTACGACCTCACCACCGACAGCTTCGAGGCGGGTGACGCCGTCCACCCGGCGGGCAACGTCGTGTTCTGCCGCACGACCCGGAAGTCGGGGAACTGCCCGACGATCGACGCCGTGAGCACCACCGACTTCGCGGTCGTCGGGGCCACCGCCGAGGTGACGGCCGTCGACAACTCCACCCGCTCGTCGTCGGCGGTCGCGTCGAGGCTCGGCGGCGCGTCACCGGCACCCGTCGCCCAGGCCGACGGGCTGGAACCCACGGTGTAGGCGAGGGTTCCGCCCTGCCGCAGGTCGTCCCACGTCATCCAGCCGTGGGTGGTCGCCGCCCCGTTCACCTTCACGGTCTGCACGTACCGCTTCGCGTCCGTGACGCCCGGCGCGGTCACCTGCAGCGTCCCGCCCTGGCGCGAACCGAACGCCCCGATCTTCACCGTCGCGGTCGGGAACTGCGGTGTGGACAGCACGAACTGGTTCGAGCCGCTCATCGTCGGGTACACGCCGAGCGAGCTCATGACGTACCAGGCCGACATCTCGCCGAGGTCGTCGTTGCCGGTCATGCCGTCGGCGCCGGTGGTGAACAGCGCGTACGCCGCGCGGATCACGGTGGCCGTCTTCGCCGGTTGCCCGGCCCAGAGGTAGCTGTACGGCGCGAGCAGGTCCGGCTCGTTGTTGGGGTTGTAGGTGGACTGGCCGTAGTAGTCGTACGCCGAGTTGACCCACTCCTGCGACGCGGTCCTGGCCGGGTCCTTCAGCAGATCGCTGTAGGCGAAGAACGTGTCGAGCCGCTTGGCGGTCGCCTGCTGCCCGCCGAGCAGCGAGACGAGACCGGCCGGGTCCTGCGGGACCAGCCACGTGTACTGGTTCGCGCCACTCTCGTGGAACGCGGTGTCGCCGCTGACCGGGTCGTACGGCGTGAGGAACGTGCCGTCGGCGAGGCGCGGACGGAACTGCTGGATGCGGCCGTCCCACAGGTTGCGGTACCAACGGCCGCGCTGCGCGAACAGCGTCGCGTCGGCGGTGTGGCCGAGCCCCGCGGCCATCGTCGACAGGGCGGCGTCGGCCGCGGAGTACTCGAGGGTGGCGGAGGCCGCGTGCACGCAGTCGTTGTCGCCACCCTCGTCCGGGCAGTCGACGCCGGGCGTGAGCCCGAACGGGATGTAGCCGAGCTTGTCGTACTGCACCACTCCGGCGCGCCCGTTGTACTGCGAACCCGCCGGCGGCAACTGGGTCGCGTACTTCTTCAGCATCGCGTACGCCTCGGCCTCGTGGCCCGCGAGGAACCCCTTCGACCACAGTTCGACGAGCGTCGGCGTGATCGGGTCGCCGGTCATGATGTTGGTCTCGCTGTTCTCCAGCGCCCACCGCGGCAACCACCCGCCCTCGCGCCCGATCGCCAGCAGCGACAACGCGTCGTCACGGGCGACACTCGGGGCGAGCAGTTCCACGAGCTGGTTCTGCGTGCGGTAGGTGTCCCACAGCGAGAAGTTCGCGCGCGGCGTGTAGCCCACCGCGGTGTGCACCTTCCGGTCGAACCCGAAGTACTTCCCGTCGACGTCACCGGACAGGTTCGGGTGCAGCATCGAGTGGTAGAGCGCGGAGTAGTAGGCGACCTGCCGGTCGTGCGTGCCGCCCGTGACGGTCGCGAGCGACAGTTGCTGACGCCACCGGTTCGTCAGCGCGGCCCGGGTCGCGTCGAAGTCGAAGCCCGTCCCGGTCTCGGCGGCGAGGTTCTCCCGCGCGCCCGCGATGCCCGTGTAGCTCAGGGCCACCTTCACGGTGACCTGCGTGGTCGTCCCGGGGAACGAGACCCACGCGCCGCGGTCGCCCGCACCGTCGGCCACCGTCGTGGTGCCGGCGGAGATCTTGCCGTCGGACCAGGTGCCGGTGGTCGTGAACGGCTGGTCGAACGTCGCGGTGAAGTACACCGTGTGGTCGTCGTGCCCGGCGCAGAAGCCGCCGTCGTGGACGCTGCCCTCGAGGGTGTGGTCGTCGACGATCCGGATCTGCGAGTCCAGCACGGGCATGTTCGCCTTGCCGGTGTTGAACAGGACGTTGTGCTGCCCGCCGGCCGGGAACGTGTAGCGCTGCCACCCGGTGCGGTCGGTGGCGGTGAGCTCGGCGTCGATGCCCGACGACTTCAGGCCGACCCGGTAGTAACCGGGCGTCGCCTGCTCGTCGTCGTGGGAGAAGTCCGAGCCGTAGGTCGCGACGTCGGTGGAGGTCACCGCGCCGGTGGTCGGCATGACCGGGAGTTCCCCCACCACGCCGCACCCGACGCCCGAGAGGTGGGTCTGGCTGAAGCCGTAGAGCCGGGTCGCCTCGTGGTCGTACCCGCCCTGCCCGCCGGTGTCCGGGCTGACCTGCACCATGCCGAACGGCGCGCTCGCGCCGGGGAAGGTGTTGCCGAAGTCCTGCGTCCCGATGAACGGGTTGACCAGCGAGACGGGGTCGGCCGCGGCGGCGGGTGCCGCCGTGGCCGGCAGCGCGGTGACGCCGAGCAGGGTGCCGGTGCCCAGCGCGAGGGCGGCGAGCGTCGAGGGCAGCGAGATCCGCTTCACGGGAGGTCCTTTGCGATGACAGCGTTGTCGGACAGAGCGTGCATCAAGCTCGAACAGGATGTTCCAGGCATCCTGACCCTTCCCTCCGGGCCGGGTCAAGCGGCCGGTGGACGCTCGCCCGAGCCGCGGGCCACCAGTTCGACCGGCAACCGGGTGGTGGCCGCCGGCGTCTCGCCACCGGCGAGCCGGTCGAGCAGGACCTCGGCGCCGAGCCGGCCCATGTCCTCGGGGCGGTGCGCGACCACCGAGACCCCGAGCAGGTCGGCGAGCTCGAAGTCGTCGAAGCCGACGAGGGCCGGCGGTGTCCCGACGCCCGCGAGGGCACGCAGTGCGCCGACGGTGATCCGGTTGTTGGTCGTGAACAACGCGGTCGGCGGATCGGGGAGGGCGAGCAGGTCGTGCACGGCCCGGCCGGCGGCCTCGCTGTCGTGCGAGTCGGTGCGCACCAGCCGTTCCCAGTCGTCGATCCCCGCGGCGCGCATCGCCGCCGCGAACCCCGCGACGCGCTCGCGGTGCGTCGGCAGCCGCCCGAGGTCGCCGACCAACCCGATCCGGCGGTGCCCGCGCCGCTGCGGAACACCTGCTGGCCCAGGGGCACCGCCCTCGTTGTCGAGGGCGACGACGTCGGCGACGATCCCGTTCGGCGGCCGGTCGAGGAACGCCACCGGCACGCCGTGGCGGCGTTCGCGCTCGAGGTGGCCGTGGTCGGGCAGGCAGGTGACGAGCAGCAGCGCGCGCACGCGCCGTTCGAGCATCTCGGTCGTGAGCGCGCGTTCCACGGCCGGGTCCTCGTCGCTCGAGGCCGTGACCAGCTGCAGCCCCTCGGCCCGCAGGCGCCGCTCCACGCCGCGGGCGAGCCGGGCGTAGAACGGGTTCGCGACGTCGCCGATGACCAGGCCGATGGTGGTCGACCGCGCGCCCAGGCGCAGCTCGCGGGCGATGACGTTCGGGCGGAAACCCAGCTGGTCGGCGGCGGTCTGCACCTTCGCCGCGGTGGTGTCGGCGACGTGCGGTTCGTCGTTGAGCACCCGCGACGCGGTCTTGAGGCTCACTCCGGCCAGGCGGGCGACGTCGGCCATCGTCGGGCGCGGCGGGTCGACACGGGTCACCGGCCACATCGTGCTGAACCTTGACAACGCTGTCAAACCCGGACAAGGTCTCCGACACGCGCACCGCGGCGCGCCCCGCGAGGAGGAAGTGGCATGTCCCCGTTCCGAACCACCCCCCGTTCCCGCTCCCGCCTCGGCGGGCGCCGGGTCGCCCTGCCTCTGGTGCTCGCGGTCCCGACCGTGCTCGCGGCCGGTCTGCTCACCGCGGCGCCCGCGCCGGCGGCGCCGGCCGGAACGTTCACGACGTCGTTCGAGACGGCCGATCCGGCCGCGCGCGCGACGACCGTCGAGGTCGGTGCCGAC
>CAXUNA010000287.1:0-5644 GCA_964252095.1 uncultured Jatrophihabitans sp.
GACCCCACCGCACTCGAGCTGGCGAACGCGCAGCTGTCGCGCTCGGCGGCGACGCAGGGCATGGTCCTGCTCGAGAACCACAACAACGCCCTGCCGATGCCCGCCTCCGGCGCCGTCTCGGTGTTCGGCGTCGGTGCCTACAAGACCGTCAAGGGCGGTACCGGCTCCGGCAACGTCAACAACCGCTACACGATCAGCGCCCGGCAGGGCCTGGAGAACGCCGGTTACACCATCGCCACCAGCAACACCTACTGGAACGCGATGACGGCGGCGTACGACGCCAAGTACGGCGGCAACACCGGCGGCGGGTTCGGCCAGGCGGTCGACTACTCCTCGGTCGAGCAGCCGCTGACCGCCGCGTCCGTCGCCCCGACCACACCGACCGACACCGCGATCTACGTGCTCGCCCGCAACTCCGGTGAGGGTTCCGACCGCAGCGCGGCGCCCGGCGACTACCAGCTCGGGACGGTGGAGGCGGCCGACATCAAGGCGATCGGCCACGCCTACAAGCGGGTCATCGTCGTGCTCAACACCGGCGGCATCGTCGACACCTCCTTCTACAAGACCATCAACGCCGCGACGGCCGACCCGGCCGGTGGCCAGGCCCTCGACGCGATGCTGCTGATGAGCCAGGCCGGGCAGGAGTCCGGCAACGCCCTGACCGACGTCCTGTCCGGCAAGGTCAACCCGTCCGGCAAGCTGACCGACACCTGGGCGTCGAAGTACAGCTACTACCCGGCCTCGAAGACGTTCGGCAACAACGACGGCAACACCACGGCCGAGCAGTACAGCGAGGGTGTGTACGTCGGGTACCGCTACTTCGACTCGTTCTACAAGGCGATCAACGCCAAGGACCCCGCGGGCGTCGTGACCTACCCGTTCGGGTACGGGCTGTCGTACACGTCGTTCGTGGTCACCCCCACCGCCGTCAGCGCGACGATGAAGTCCGTCGTGGTGAAGGCCCGCGTCACCAACACCGGCCGGACCTACACGGGCAAGGACGTCGTGCAGGTCTACTTCTCCGCCCCGACCGGCAGCATCGACAAGCCGTACCAGCAGCTCGCGGGCTACGCCAAGACCGGTGACCTCGCGCCGGGGGCCGCGCAGAACGTGACGATCACCTTCGCCACCACGGACATGGCCTCGTACAACGCGGCTCGCGCCGCGTACGTCCTCGACAGCGGCCGGTACGTCATCCGGGTGGGGGAGTCCTCGCGCAGCACGCACGTCGCGGCGACGCTGCGGCTGGCCACGACGGTGACGACCGAGCAGGTCGCGAACGAGATGGACGACGCCGTCCCGACCACCCAGCTCGCCAGCACGCCGGCGAACTTCTACAGCTACCCGGCCCAGGCGGCGGAGATCTCGCGCGCCCCGCAGTACACCCTCGACACCAAGGGTTTCGTCACCAAGCAGGACGCCTCGGCCGACGAGCAGGACATCCCGGTCGACAACTCCTCCCCGTACTACGCGATCGACGGCGGCGAGATCTCCTCGACCACCGCGTACCTCGCGAAGGGGCAGACCAACTGGGAGGGCACCGGCGCCGCGTACCAGCCCAAGACCGGTGAGACCGTCCAGAAGGTCACCACCGTGCCCGGCGCCACGCTCTACGACGTCGCCAAAGGCAAGGTCACGATGCAACAGTTCGTCGCATCGCTCGACGTGACGCAGTTGGCGAACATCGTCGAGGGCGCCAGCTCCGGCGGCACCGTCCCGCAGGCCGCGGGCGCAGCCGGCTACACGACGTCGAAGTACGAGAACCTCGGCATCCCCGGCATGGTGCTCTCGGACGGGCCGGCCGGTCTGCGGCTGACCCAGCAGATCCCGGCGACGACGACCACGCCGGCCGAGTACCAGTACGCCACCGCCTGGCCGATCGGCACGCTGCTCGCGCAGACGTGGGACCGCAGTCTGGTGCAGCAGGTCGGCACCGCGGTCGGCAAGGAGATGCGCTCGTTCGGTGTCACCATGTGGCTCGCGCCCGGCATGAACATCCACCGCGACCCGCTGAACGGCCGCAACTTCGAGTACTTCTCGGAGGACCCGCTCGTCTCGGGCAACACCGCGGCGTCGGAGACCCTCGGCGTCCAGAGCAATCCCGGTGTCGGCGTGACGATCAAGCACTTCGTCGCCAACAACCAGGAAGCGAACCGCAACGCCGTCGACGAGACCATCGGCGAGCGGGCGCTGCGCGAGATCTACCTGCGCGGCTTCCAGATCGCCGTGCAGACCGCGCAGCCCATGGCCGTCATGAGCTCGTACAACCGCGTCAACGGGACGTACTCGTCGGCGAACTACGACCTGCTCACCGACCTGCTGCGCGGCGAGTGGGGCTTCAAGGGCCTGGTGATGTCGGACTGGGGCGGCTCGCACAACCCCGTCGCCACGATGTACTCCGGCAACGACCTCATCGAGCCCGGTGGGAACCCCAGCGAGATCATCACCAACACCGAGAAGGTGGCGCCGACCCTCGACGTCACCGGGCTGCCGGTGCTGGCGACGAGCACGTACCCCTCGTTCGGGTTCACGAGCAACACCTTCTCGCTGGGCGGCCTGACGTTGAGCGCCACGGGCACGCAGACGATCACCACCAAGGTGACGTCCGGGAAGGACCTGTCGAACGTGCTGTCGACCATCACGACCTGTGACGCGAACTTCGCCTGCACGACGACCCACCGTGGCCCGTACGCCTCGGTGGCGGCCGCCTACGCCGACGTGCGGTCGATCATCACCGGCTCGGCGCTGACCGCGGCGCAGAAGGCCGCGATCACCGTCACGCCGACCTACAAGACCGCCGGTGACAGCAGCACGCCGGTGATCGGGTACGTCGTCACGATGAAGGGCAACTACCCGACGCAGTACACGATGCGTCTCGGCGATCTGCAGCGCAGTGCGACGCGGATCCTCACCGTCGCGACGAAGTCCGCACCGTTCGCGGCCCTCGCGAAACTGCAGGGCGTCAGTGGCATCACGGTCGGGCCGTACACCGGCTGATCCCGGAACGACCTGACACGACCGTGCCCCCGGCCACCCGGCCGGGGGCACCGTCGTGTCCGAGATCCGGCCGTCGTTGCACCACGCAACGGTTCCGACCAACGACGACGCGGCCGCCGTACGCGAGCAGCGGACGATGGTGCAACGGTCAGGGGTGATCCGCGTTCTGCCGGGATCCCACGGGGACGGTCTCGTGTGGTGGCCGCCGAGCCGCCCCGTCGGGATCGAGCGAGGTTGCCACCCGCTGTGACCCAGGTGGCATCCTGCGAGGACCCGTCGACTCCACCCGTCAGGTCGACGGGTTCGAGAGGTCCGGGACGGTCACCCGGACCGTCAGCACGGCGATGTCGTCGCGGGCGTTGCCGTCCTGGTAGTCGAGCACGTCGGTGAGCAGCGCCGCCGTCACCGACGCCGAGCTCGTCGCGGGTTCCCGCAACCGGTCGACGAGGCGGGGCTCGCCGTAGAAGTCTTCACCGGAACGGGCTTCCGTGACTCCGTCGGTGTAGAGGACGAGCATGTCGCCCGCGGCGAGCGTGGTGGTGTCGTCGGACAACCGCGGTGAGGGCACGGCGCCGAGGACGGTGCCCGGACGGCCGTACAGGACGGGCGCTGTGCCGGCACGGACGAGCACCGGTGCACAGTGACCGCCGCTGCTGGACACCAGCTGCCAGTCCGGACCGACGCGCCGCAGCCGGAGCACCGCGGCGGTGAGGAGTCGGTTCGTGGCGTGACCGAGCAGGGCTCGGTTCAGTTCACGCAGCGTCTCGGCCGGGCTGCCGGATCCGACCGTTGCAGCACGCAACGTGTGCCGTGCCAGTGCGGTGACCACGGCGGCCTGGACGCCCTTGCCCTCGACATCGCCGATGACCACGGCCCATTCGTCGTCGGTCACCTGGAAGACGTCGTAGAAGTCGCCTCCCACCTCGTCCCCGTCCCCGGCCGGTCGGTACGCCGCCGAGATGTCCAGGCCGGGTATCCGCGGCGGGACCGGTGGGATCAGTGTCGCCTGCAGCGTCCGGGCGAGGGCGACGGCGTCGGCACGGGCCGCCTCCGCGCGTCGGGTGGCGTCCAGCAGTTCCCGCTCGTACGTCCGCCGTTCCGTGGCGTCGAAGGTGACGATCCGAGTGACGGCACGGCCGTCGGCGTCGACGCTCAGATCCGCGTTGACCAGCACCGGGAGCCGGCTGCCGTCGGCGCGCACCAGGTCCAGTGCCACGGCTCGCACCGTGCGGTGCAGTCGGAGCGTCGGGACGAAGTGCGTCTCGTGGTAGATGCGGCCCCCGCCGCTCAGCAGGTCGACGAACCGGCGCTTCCCGACCAGCTGCGTGGCCGGGTAGCCCAGAGACTGCAGGAAGGTCCGGTTCACCGCGAGCAGGACGCCGTCGTCGCCGGTCAGGACGTATCCGCACGGGGCGTCGTCGAACATCGACCCGTCAGCGATCGCGACGGTCACCCGGACGGCGCGAGGTACTCGACGATGGCCTCCACGGTCTCGTCCGGAGCGGTGAGGTTCGGCGTGTGGCCGGTGGCCCGCAGCCGGACGAAGGTGCTGTGGGGCAGGTGGTCGTGGACGTACCGGCCGGCGGTCTCGGGGGCGATCACGTCCTGACCGCACTGCAGGACGAGGGTCGGCGTCGTGAGGCGCGCGAGATCGGCCCGGTTGTCCGAGCAGAAGGTCACGCGGGCGAAGCGGCGGGCGATCTCGGGGTCCGCCCGGCAGAAGCTCGCCGTGAGCTCCTCGCCGAAACCCGGCTCGTCCGGGTGTCCGGTGATGACCGGTGCCATCGCGGCCGACCAGCCCAGGTAGTTGCTGTCCACCGACAGCAGCAGATCCTCGATGTCGGCGTCGCTGAAACCGCCGACGTACCCCGTCGCCGGATCGTCGAGGTAGCGCGCGGAGGGACCCACCAGCACCAGTCGGGCGAACCGGTCGGGTTCCGCCACCGCCGCCAGCACGCCGATCATCGCCGACACGGAATGGCCGACGAAGACGACATCGTGGAGATCGAGACCGTGCAGGACGTCCAGGAGGTCGTCGGCGTACCCGGTCAGGCTCGCGTGCCGATCGACGTCGTACGCCGAGAGATCGGACGCGCCAGCGCCCACCTGGTCGTAGAGCACGACCCGGTAGCGGTCGGTGAACCGGGGTGCGACGTGACGCCACATGTTCTGGTCGCACCCGAACCCGTGGGCGAAGACCATCACCGGACCTTCGTCGACGCCGGTGACGCGAACGTTGTTGCGCGCGACGACATCGAGCTCGCCGCGTGCGCGCTCGCCCGGACCGGGCTTCATCGGTGGTCCTCCACAGCTCTCGAGCCCTGGGTGTCCGAACGGGCGGCGCCCGACGCCGCGGGACGTCTTCCGGACCGGCTGTGTCCCAACCGCGCGCGAGCCTACGGGAGGGCGGTGGGTCGTGGGTCGGGTCGACGTCGCGGCCGGCCCGCTCGGTCGTGCCACCGGTTCGACGGCCGCGGTGCGTCGGCAGCGCTCCTCGTTTGACAGTACCTCACACGGACGTAACCTCGAGTGATGGGTTCACGTCGCCGGCCGAGGGTTCCGCGGCCGCGGTGGGCGACCCGGCCGGCCGACGCGGAGCTGGCGTACGGCGGCGCGGTCTTCCTGCGGGCGAGCGCGCTGGTCCGGG
>CAXUNA010000288.1:0-5632 GCA_964252095.1 uncultured Jatrophihabitans sp.
CGCGGCTCACCGGGCAGATCGGGCGGCTCGAGGGGCGGCGCGCCGGGCGCGGTCGCCGCCGCCGGTGCCGCGCCGAAGCCGGCCCCGGCCGAGCAGCTGAACCTGAACGCCGGGAAGGCCCAGGCCGACCAGGAACTCCAGAGCGCCGAGGTCACCGAACCGCAGTTGGCGCAGTCGAACGAGCCGCAGTTCCAGCAGGCGTTGACGGACAAGAACGCGGCCGCGCAGCACGCCGACACCGCGCCGGGTGAGTACCGGGCGCACGAGGCGGGGGTGGTCGACCAGACCAAGGACGCCGCGCAGGCGCAGGCCGCGTCCGGTCTCGCCGGCATGCACGCGAGCAAGGGCGCCGCGCTCGCGTCGCTCGTCGCGGACAAGGGTGCGACCAAGTCCAAGGACGAGGCCAAGCGGACCGAGGTCACCACGAAGATCCAGGGGATCTTCGACGCCACCGAGGCCGACGTCCGTAAGACCCTGGACGGGCTCGACCCGCAGGTCGACGCGGCGTTCGAGAAGGGCGAGGCCGCGGCGAAGGCGGCGTTCGAGGCCTACGTCGCCGGCAAGATGTCGGCCTACAAGGCGGATCGCTACAGCGGGTGGCTGGGCGGGCTGCGCTGGGCCAAGGACAAGCTGCTCGGGATGCCCGACGCCGTCAACGAGTTCTACACGGCCGGCCGCGAGCTCTACCTGCAGCGGATGGACGGCGTCATCTCCGGTGTGGCCGACCTGGTCGGGAGCGGACTGCAGGCGGCCAAGGCGCGGATCGCCCGCGGTCGCGCCGAGATCGCGACCTACGTCAAGAGCCTCCCGACCGACCTGCGGAAGGTCGGCGCCGAGGCCTCGACCGAGATCGGCGAGCGGTTCGGGGCGCTGGAGAAGGACGTCGACTCCAAGCAGGACGCCCTCGTCGATTCGTTGGCGAGCAAGTACGTGGAGGCCCGCAAGGGTCTCGACGAGCGAATCGAGGCGCTGCAGGCGGAGAACAAGGGCCTGGTCGACAAGGCCATCGGCGCGATCAAGGGTGTCATCGACACCATCCGCGGCCTGGTCTCGATGCTGACGACCGTGCTCGCCCGCGCCGCGAGCGTCATCGGCGACATCATCAAGGACCCCATCGGCTTCCTCGGCAACCTGGTCGCCGGCGTCAAGGGCGGCATCGACAAGTTCTTCGGCAACATCGAGAAACACCTGCGCGAAGGCCTCATGGGCTGGCTGTTCGGCGCCCTGGCCGAGGGGGGCGTCGAGCTGCCCGAGACCCTCGACATCAAGGGAATCCTGAAGCTCGTCGCCTCGATCTTCGGCCTCACCTGGGCCAACATCCGCACCCGCATCGTCAAGCAGATCGGCGAGAAGGCGATGGCGGCGGTGGAGAAGGGCGTCGAGATCTTCCAGGTCATCGCGACGCAGGGCATCGGCGGACTGTGGGACATGCTGGTGGCGAAGCTCGGCGACATCAAGGAGATGATCCTCGAGAAGGTCAGGGACTTCGTCATCACGAAGATCATCACCGCCGGCATCACCTGGTTGATCAGCCTGCTGAACCCCGCCGCCGCGTTCATCAAGGCCTGCAAGATGATCTACGACGTCATCATGTTCTTCGTCAACAACGGGGAACGGATCATGGCGTTCGTCAACACCGTCATCGACTCGGTCGCCGAGATCGTCAAGGGCAACGTCAGCGGTGTGGTCGACAAGATCGAGGACGTGCTCGGCAAGATGGTGCCGATCCTCATCGGCTTCCTCGCCAGCGCCCTCGGCCTCGGCGGGATCGGCGAGAAGATCCGCGAGATCGTCGACACGCTCCGCAAGCCGGTCAACCTGGCGCTGGACTTCGTCATCAAGCAGGGCCTCCGCCTCGCCGGCCCGGTCATCCGCCTCGCGCAGGGAGTGGTGGGCAAGGCGAAGGCGGGCATCGCCGCCGGCAAGGCGTACGTGAAGGGCAAGGTCGACGCCGGCAAGGCCTACGTGAAGGGGAAAATCGCCGCTACGGCGGCGGCGGTCAGGCGGAGCGGAAGGGCTCCCGCGACACCGGAGGAAGACATTGCCGACCGATGGACGCGGGGGATGGCGGCGATCGCTGCCATCTCGCAGCGGTCACGTTCCGGGGGCATGGGGACCGAGCAACTCCACCACGCGCTGGCCTCGGTTCGCACGACGTACCGGTTCCAGGAGATCCGGGCAACCCGGCAGCATGACGGCTGGGGGGTCTACGCCAAGCTCAATCCGGACAACGCCGACCGGCTCGTTCCGATATCGGGCAAGACGCTGTTGGTGGGAGAAGGAAACCTCACCTTTGCCGCTGCCAACGTCCGCCTCGGCGTGGTACTGCCCGGTGATCTCACCGCCACGGTCTACGAGCCGAAGCAGGCGAAGTCCGCCGCAACCCAGGCGCGAGGCCAGCAACTTGCCGAGCAAGGGGTGACGGTCGAGTACGGCGTCGACGCGACCGGGCTCCACGTGGGGGCTGAGCAACTACCGAAGTACGACACCATCACGTGGATGTTCCCGCACCCGGGCGGGCCCCGCGGCGAGGTCGCCGTTAGGGGGGCGGCTCTGCTGTCCGCGTTCTTTGCCAGCGCCAAGCAGCGCCTGCACCCTGGCGGAAAGATCACGGTGACGCTCCGCAAGGCCAAGCGGGACTGGTACGTCTCAAGGTGGAAGCCGGAACAGCTCGCCATCGCTGCGGGTCTCCGACTGGTCGCACAGCGCGATTTCGTCGAGGGTGACTACCCGGGCTACGGTCACGAGACCACTGACAAAGGTGCCTCCCAGGCCGACGTGAGCAACGGTCACACCTTCGTTTTCATGGTGTGACGAGCGACAGGAGTACGAGATGAGCCAGCTGACCGAGGTGATGGCCCGATGGAGTGGGATCCCCGGTGCCGAGCTCGGCCAAGGTCCTCTGCTCGCGCCGAGTAGCGACATCGACGCCAGGATCGAACGGTTTCTCAGTGCTCATCCAATCCTGGAAACAGATCCGACATATGTCGAGTTCCAGCGGACCTACGCCGGTGCGAGCGTGCAGAACCCTGAGCGCACACAGATCATCGATGTGCTGGGCTTCTCCGACGCGTCCACAGAGATCGAGGAGATGGACGGCCCGATCGTCGACGACGACGGGTACCTACTCGTCGTCGACGGAGTGTTCTTCGTGCAGAGGCCTGATGAGCAGCCGGTCACGATCCAGCACGCGTACGCGTACCGCACCAGTGGAACGGGGGGCACGACCATTTACCACAGTGTCGTCGCAACGGACCGTCCGAGCTCGGGGTACTCCCCCGCATTCGACAGGTTCGTCGATCTCCTCAGCCACGTCGTGGCGACGGGCGGCTGGCTCGATCCGCCGGGACGTCAGGAGCCGGTTCGCTGAGCAACACGGTCCGGAACGTCAGCGAGACGCGCCGATCCCGTTGCCGGCGAATCCCGTCGATGACGTCCGATCCGCGCGACGGGATTGAGTGGCTCCAGTCGTACCGCGCTTCGCCCGTCATCACCAACAGGGCACCGGGCCTGAGGACCACGTCCTCCACCCGGCGGGTTTGCGTGTGCTGAAAGCGCATCACGCAAGCTGATCCAAGGCTGAGGCTGGCGACCGTCGAACCGAAACACGGCACGCAATCGACATGTGCGGTGATCCCCTGTCCTGGCAGGTACTCGTTGGCGATTACCTGATCGGGGCGTGACTCGAAGAGGCCGTCGCCCACGAGTCTCCGGGCGAGAAGCTCCGCCCAATCCGGCAGCGGACCCAGGCGCGCGGATTCGTCAACCGCTCGCCGTCGGTAGTCGTACACGTACCCGTGGTGCTGGACCCGCCGGCGGAGCTCACTGCCCCAGGACAACGCGTCGACACACGCCAGCAGGGCTGACTGCGCGGTACCTGCCACATACTCGTCGATCAGCTGCAATCCGGGGATCGTCGCGCGACCTCCTCCGGCAACAGTTGACACGGTGGCGATGGTAGGCGGCCACTCCGCGACCTCGTCGCTCGCCGCTCGACGCTCGCCGCTCGCCGCTCGCCGCTCGTCAGTGCAGCCTCAAGTGCCCGAGAGGGTCGAGGCGGTGTCGGAACCTGTTCACCGACCCCAACGCAGCGGTACGGTGCGGCCAGCTAACCGTGTCCTAGGACACCCAGCACCACGGGGAAGACTGCCATGACGACACCGAACCCGTCCCTGCGCGACGTGCTCCAGCAGGCCGGGTTCACCGGGCAGGGGCTCGAGACCGCGCTGGGGGTGGCGATCGCCGAGTCCGGCGGCCGCCCGATGGCCCACAACGGCAATGCCGGGACCGGCGACAACTCGTACGGGCTGTTCCAGATCAACATGCTCGGCAAGCTGGGGCCGGCTCGGCTGGAGCAGTACGGCCTGAGTTCCAACGAGGATCTCTACGACCCGCTCACCAACGCCAAGGTCGCCTTCAAGATGTCGGACGGCGGCACGAACTTCCAGCCGTGGACGACGTACACGCGCGGCACCTACGAGCAGTACGTCGGGCAGGACCGGCCGCTGGGCGGTGACGGATCGCTCGGCGCGGCGGGCGGGGACTTCGGCAGCGGTGGGGACGACACCGGTTCCACCGGCACGCTCGCGCCGGCCACGACCACCGGGTCCGGGTACGACATCGGATCGGGAACCCCGCTGTCGTCACTGATGCCGTCCACGCAGCAGAGTGCCGCGCAGATCGCGTATCTCACCGGGCAGGACCCGGTACCGGTCGCCACCGGTTCGGCACTCGGGGCCGACGCCAGCGGCCTGCCGGGCAAGGGTGCGCCCGAGGGCGCGGCCGACCACTTCGTCGCGGCCGCCGTCGCGCAGGCGGGCGACCACTACGTGGTCGGTGCGCGCGGGACGGGTCAGGCCGACCCGACGCAGTTCGACTGTTCCGGGCTCGTGCAGTGGTCGGCCCACCAGGTCGGGGTGGCGCTGCCGAACACGTCCTACGAGCAGTTCCTCCAACTGAAGGCCGAGGGGGCGCTGATCCCGGTCGACCAGGCGATCCACACGCCCGGGGCACTGCTGTTCCACTTCTCGGAGCAACCGACGCCGGGCGGCTCCCCGCCCGACGAGCGCCACGTCGCGATCAGCCTCGGCAACGGCCGCACCATCGAAGCGGAGAACCCCGAGGACGGCGTGCGTGAGGACAACGCCGGCCACCGGTTCGAGTACGCCGCGATCGTGCCGGGCATCGGCGCGGGAACGACGCCAGGGGGACCGAGCACGTTGACCGCCGGCGCGACGCCGCTGCTGGACGACGGAACCCCGGACCACCACGACTGGAGTGATCTGTCGACCGACCACACCAGCCCGCTCGCCGAGCTCATGGGGCCCTCGGACGGCACCTCCCTGTCCGACCTCATGGGCGACGACCCCGGGCACCCCGGCCTCGACCTCGGGCACTGACGGCGGCGGCACCGGTGACGGCGACGAACGGCGGGACCTGCGACACCTGCGGCGAACTCAACGTCGCGGGCACCCAGTTCTGCACGTCGTGCGGGTCGTACCTCGGGTGGAACGCGCCCGTGGTGCCGTCCGCCGACGACGGCGCGGCGGCAGTCTCGCGGCCACGCCGACCCGCACCACCACCACCGGACGCCGCCGACGCCACCCGCCCGCTGGGCCGGGTGGTGCCGGCG
>CAXUNA010000289.1:0-5632 GCA_964252095.1 uncultured Jatrophihabitans sp.
GCGAGGCGCAGCCGCGCGACGCGGTCTCGGCGGCCCAGCTGCTGCGCGCGTTCGAGCACGAGGGCGGCGAGCGGATGCAGGCCGCCCAGGCGGCGGTCGCCACCGCGCGCGTCGTCCAGCGCAAGGCCCGTCGCAAGCTGCTCTGACCCGCACCCGGCGGCTCCGAGCCGGGGTCACTAGCGTCAGGGGACGTGCGGGTGACGGTGTTGGCGGGCGGGATCGGCGGGGCGCGGTTCCTGCGCGGGGTGCGCAAGGCGCTGCCGGACGACGAGATCACCGCGGTGGTGAACACCGGAGACGACATCTCGGTGTTCGGCCTGCGGGTCTGCCCCGACCTCGACTCGGTGATGTACACCCTCGGCGACGGCATCGACCGCGAGCGCGGCTGGGGCCGGTCCGAGGAGACCTGGACGGTCATGGAGGAGCTCGCGGGGTACGACGCGCCGCCGTCGTGGTTCAACCTCGGCGACCGCGACATCGCCACCCACCTCGTCCGCACCCAGATGCTCAGCGCGGGGTACGGGCTCGCCGACGTCACCGCCGCGCTCTGCGAGCGGTGGAAGCCCGGCGTGCGCATGCTGCCGATGACCGAGCAGCGCTGCGAGACCCACGTCGTCGTCGCCGACCCCGACGCCGCGAGCGGCCAGCGCGTCATCCACTTCGAGCAGTGGTGGATCGAGTTCCGCGCCTCGCTGCCCGCCCGGTCGTTCGTGCAGATCGGCCTCGCCGACGCCGTCGCGGGCCCCGGGGTGCTCGACGCGATCGAGGGCGCCGACGTCGTGCTGTTCGCCCCGAGCAACCCGGTCGTCAGCATCGGCACGATCCTCGCCGTGCCCGGCATCGCCGACGCGGTCCGCTCGACCCCGGCCCCGGTGGTCGGCGTCTCGCCGATCATCGACGGCCGGCCCGTACGTGGCATGGCCGACCACTGCCTGCCGGTCGTCGGCGTGGAGGTGAGCGCGCAGGGCGTCGCCGCCCACTACGGCGCGCGTACGCACGGCGGCCTGCTCGACGGATTCCTCGTGGCAGAAGGGGATTCCGCGGTCGTCGAGGGTCTCGTCGTGCGGGAGGTCCCGCTGTTGATGGGCGACGACGACCTCACCGCGCAGATGGTCCGCGAGGCCCTGGCGGTCGCCCGTGCATGACCACGTCACCGACCACGTCGAGGTCCGGCCGGTCCACGGCATCCCCGACATCCGGCCCGGCGACGACCTGGTCGAGGCGATCGCCACGGCGGCGCCGTGGTTGCAGGACCACGACGTCCTCGTGGTGACCTCCAAGATCGTGTCCAAGGCCGAGGGCCGGTTGCTGCCCGCCGGCGAGGACCGCGAGGCGACGCGGCGGGCCGCGGTCGACGGCGAGACGGCCCGCGTGGTCGCGTCGCGCGGTGAACTGCGGATCGTCGAGACCCACCAGGGATTCGTCATGGCCGCGGCGGGTGTCGACGCCTCGAACGTCGCGAAGGACGAGATCGCGCTGCTGCCGCTCGATCCCGACGCCTCGGCCCGGTCGCTGCGGGCCGGGCTGCGCGCGCGGCTCGGCGTCGACGTCGCGGTCGTGGTCAGCGACTCCTTCGGCCGGCCGTGGCGCGCGGGCATCACCGACGTCGCCCTCGGCGTCGCCGGGCTCGAGCCGCTCTCCGACAGCCGCGGCGCGATCGATGTCTACGGCAACGAACTGGTCGTCACCGAGATCGCCGTGGCCGACGAGATCGCCGCGGCGGCCGACCTGGTGAAGGGCAAGCTCGGCGGGATCCCGGTGGCGGTGGTGCGCGGGCCGCACGTCACCGCCGACGACGGCCCCGGCGGGCGGGCGCTGCTCCGCACCGGGCCGCTGGACATGTTCGCGCTCGGTACGGCCGAGGCGATCGAACTCGGACGTCACGGCGGTGAGCAACCCGGACCGTTGCACCAGGATGCGGTCGCGCTGCTCGACACGGTGACCGGTCAGCGCTCCCTCGTCGAGGCGTACCGCGGTTTCCTCGCCGCCCGGCACGACGGCGTGTGGCGCTCGTGCGAACCCGGCCACGTGACGGCGTCGGCGCTGATCGTGTCGGCCGACGCCTCGCAGGTGCTGCTCGTCGCGCACCCCCGCATCGGGCTCTGGGTGCAGACCGGCGGCCACCTCGAACCGTCGGACCCGACCGTCGCCGCGGCCGCCTTGCGCGAGGCCACCGAGGAGTCCGGCATCGCCGGCCTGCGGCTCGACCCGGTGCCGATCGACCTCGACGTCCACGGGCTGACCTGCTCGCTCGGCGTGCCGACCCGGCACTACGACGTGCGGTTCGTCGCGGTCGCGCCGGCCGACGCGGTGCCGGTGCGCAGCGACGAGTCCGACGACATCGGCTGGTTCGCGTGGGATGACCTCCCCGCGGGCACCAGCGACGACGTCCCGCGGCTGGTCGAGGCGGTGCGGAAGCGGTTGGCGTGACGGCGCTCTCCGCGGCGCTGGCCCAGGTCGGTGACTGGCCGGTGTCGCACGCCGCGGCCGTCGTCGTCACGGCGTCGGGGGTGGTCGCGACGGCGGGTGACGTCGAGCGGGAGTTCCCGCTCGCCTCGGTGACCAAGCCGCTCGCCGCCCTGGCGACGCTGGTGGCGGTCGAGGAGGAGGCGGTGGGCCTCGACGAGCCGTTGGCCGCCGCGGTGCTGGCGGGCCTTCCCGCCGATCCGCCGGCGGGGATCACCCTGCGGCACCTGCTCGCGCACGCGTCCGGTCTCGACGGCGAGGGCACCCGCTGGCAGGCCGCGCCCGCGACCCGCCGGATCTACTCCAACGGCGGGTTCGACGCCGTGGCCGCGACCGTGGCGGGCGCCACGGGCATGGAGTTCGGCGCCTACTTCGGCGAGGCGCTGGCGCCGCTCGGGTTGCGCCGGACCCGGCTCGACGGCTCGGCCGCCAAGGACGGCGTGGCGAGTGCGGCCGACATCGCCGTCGTCATCGGGCAGTTCCTCACGCCGAGCGGCCTGAATGGGGCGGCACTGTTGCACCCGACAACGTTGGCGGGTGCCACGCAGGTGCAGTGGCCCGGGCTGCGCGGAGTGCTGCCCGGCTTCGGCGGTCAGGCCGACAACGCCTGGGGGCTCGGGCTCGAGGTGCGCGACCACAAGGCGCCGCACTGGACCGGTGCCGGCAACTCCCCCGCCACCTTCGGCCACTTCGGGCAGAGCGGCACGATGACGTGGGTCGACCCGGTGGCGGGCGTGGGCGTCGTCGCGCTGGCCGATCGGGCGTTCGGGCCGTGGGCGGCCGAGGCGTGGCCGCGGTTCTCGGACGCGGTGCTGCGGGCCGTCGCCGGGTAGGGCACGATCGAAGGCGTGCCGACCATCGAGTACGCAACCGTCGCCAACCACGCCGAGGCGCTCAACGGCCTGCTCTACCTGCAGGGCGCGGGGTGGACCGACATGCAGGTGCCGTTCACCCCGCAGAACCAGCCGGCGCCGGTGCACCTCGGCATCGGGGTCTCGGTGCTGGTCGGGTGGAACGAGACCGACCAGCAGTTCCCGATGCAGGTCTCGATCGTCGACGAGGACGGCCAGCAGCTGGTCTCCGTCGAGGCGCAGGTGCAGGCCGGTCGCCCGCAGGGTCTGCCGCCGGGCAGCGACCTGCGCACCGTGCTCGCGATCAACGCCGAGATGCAGTTCCCCAAGGACGGCGGCTACGAGCTGCGCACCGAACTCGGCGAGCAGGTCGTCACCGTCGCGTTCCGCGTGCACTTCCCGGCCCAGCAGGCGGGCGGCTCCCCCGGCAGCGCGACCTCGATCGACCTCCCGCCCGGCCTCTGAGACCCCGCTGCCGCTGAGACCCCGCTGCCGCTAGATCGCGAGGTCGGTGGCGGGCAGCGGGCCGAGACCGGCGAACGCGTCGAGGTAGGGACCGACGTCACCCTCGACCACCCAGGACCGGAGCTGGCCCGCGGAGCGCCGCGAGACCAGCGCCCGGAACAGGTCGAACGGCGACGCCTCGAGCACCACGGCGGCCCGGCCGTCGCCGATCCGGCACTCCCACGTCGGGCTGACCATCGCGATGGTCGGCAGCCCGGCGTCGGTGACGCGCGAGCCGAACCGCTGCGCCATCCGGTCGCGGATGGTGTCGAGCCCCGCGTTGTCCTCCGCGCCGGGCTCGTCGAGCGCGCCGCGCAGGTCCTGCTCGTGGATGACGACGTCGCCCAGCGGCCGGGCCCCGTGGTCGGTCATCCACAGCGTCAGCGGCGCGGTGAGCGACTGCCACTCCGCCACGATCGCGGCGATGTCACGGTCCGCGCGACCGTCGACCTGGGCCTGGGTCCACGCGCTGTTGTGGTCGTCGGGTTCGTCACCGGCCACGACGTCGGCGCCGAGGCCCACCATGTGCGCCAGCAGGTCCTTCACCGTCCAGTCCGGGCACGCCGGCACCCGGAGGGCCGCCCGGTCCCCGTCGAGGTCGGTCACGAGGCCGATCACCCGGTCCTGCGCCTGTCGCCACTGCTCGATCTCGTCCACGGTCGGTGAGTACCCATCGCGGCTGGGAAGATGGTGGTGTGACGACCGCGCCGCCCCGGGCAGGAGCCCCCCTGACCGACGGCGACCTCACCGCGTTGCCGTCGGCCGCCTCGCCCCGCGGGTGGTGGCGCGCCGCCGTCGACCGGCTCGCGGGGTCCGACCCCGGGCTGACCCAGCTGCGGACCGCGGTGCAGGCGATCGCCGGCATGGCGCTCGCGATCCTCGGTGCCTGGTTGTTCGTCCGGCTGACCGGCGCGCTGCAGGTCGACCCCGCCGGGTTGCCGCCCGCGACCGTGGCGGCCCAGCACCACGGCGCGCTGGTCATCGGGCTGCTGATGGCGGGCATCGTCGCGATGCTCGCGGGCTTCGTCGTCAACGAGACCACGGTGCGCGGCAGCGTCCTGCTCAGCCTCGCGCTGCCCGTCCCCATGATCGGCACGATGGCGGTGGGGTTCGCCCTCGACCGCTGGCACGTGCTGTCGCTGGTCTGGCTGATCGTCGCGCTGGTGATCGGCGTGCTGGTGCGCCGCTTCGGACCGCGGGGGTTCGCGCTCGGCATGGTGGCGTTCCAGGGCTCGTTCCTCGGCTACTTCCTCGGCGCGCAGCTCACCCTCGACGACCTCGGGTGGATCGCCGCCGAGATGGGCATCGGCGTCGTCGCCTCGCTCGTCGTGCGGTTCGGCCTGCTGCGGCAGGACGCCCGCCGCACGCTGCTGCGGATGTGGAAGTCGTGGCGCTCGCGGGCCCACCGGCTGCTCGAGCTCTCGGCCGAGCTGACCGACGTCGCGTGCTCCGACCGCAGGCGGGCGTCCCTGCACGACCAGATCGGCCGCCAGCTCGCCCGGCTCAACGAGTCGACGCTGATGATCGACGCCCAGCTCGGCAACCCCGACGCCAGCCACGCCGCACTGCTGATGCACCAGCGACTGTTCGACATGGAACTCGCGCTCACCAACGTCTGCCGGTTCGCCGCCGCGCTGACCGACCGCTGTCCCGACGCCGTGGTCCGCGACGGCGTGCGCGAGGTGCTCGGCGCGCTGCTCGCGGTCGACCACGGCCGGGCCGTCGCCACCGTCGAGCGGCTGCGCGGCACCTCACCCGACGACCGCACCACCGCCGACCACGACTAACCGTTCACCCCCACTCACCACGCC
>CAXUNA010000290.1:0-354 GCA_964252095.1 uncultured Jatrophihabitans sp.
ACTTGCCTCCAAGTTCGAGCGTGACGCGCGCCATGCGCTCGGCCGCGGTGGCCCTGGGCTCGTGGCGGCTGACCGGCTGCACGCTCGCGGTGACGCTGGAGCCGTGCACGATGTGCGCCGGCGCGTCGGTGCTCGCGCGGGTGGGGCGGGTGGTGTTCGGGGCGTGGGACCCGGCCTACGGCGCGGCCGGATCGCTGCGTGACGTCCTGCGCGACACCCGGCTCAACCACAACCCGGAGGTCGTCGGCGGCGTGCGCGCGGACGAGTGCCAGGCCCTGCTCGACGCCTTCTTCGCTGCCCGCCGGGGGTGAGGGCCGCGCGGGGGGCGCCGGAGGCGGGGGGGGCGCGCGGGGG
>CAXUNA010000290.1:364-2757 GCA_964252095.1 uncultured Jatrophihabitans sp.
CGGCGTGGTCAGTCGGCGAGCGCGTCAATCTCGCCGACCTGGTCGTCGGAGAGTTCGAAGTCGAAGACGTCGAAGTTCTCGGCGATGCGGGCGGGGTTGACCGACTTCGGGATGGCGACGACGTCGTGCTGCACGTGCCACCGGAAGATCACCTGGGCGACGGTGACGCCGTGCTCGACGGCGATCTTGGTCAACGTCGGGTCGTCGAGGTCGGTGATCTTGAGGGCGCTGTAGCCCTCCAGCACGACCTGCCGCTCGGCGAGGTCGGCGGCGAACCCGGCGTCGTAGTCCGGCGGTCCCCAGCGCACCTGATCCAGCGCGGGGGCGACGCCCGTGGCCTTCGTGATCTCGTCGATCTGCTCGATCGAGTAGTTGCTGACGCCGACCGCGCGGGCGAGGCCGTCGGCCCGGGCCTGCAGCAGGGCCTCCCACAGGTCGACGTGCGCGGAGCCCTCGGTCCAGTGGATGAGCCAGAGGTCGAGGTGGTCGGTCTGCAGGTCCTCGAGACTCTTCTCGAGCGTCGCCCGGGCCTGCCCCGCCCGGTTCGGCGGGATCTTGGTGGTGAGGAACAGGTCGTCGCGGGCGACGCCGCTGTCCGCGATCGCGCGGCCGACCTCGGTGTGGTTGCGGTACATCCAGGCGGTGTCGACGTGCCGGTAGCCGAGTTCGAGCGCGGTGCTGACGGACTCGTACGCGTCGTCGCCCTGCGCCTGCCAGGTGCCGAAGCCGAGGATCGGGATCGCGCCCCGGTGGTCGTGGTGGAACGGGAGGGTGGGGATCTGCGGTGCAGCCATACAGCCAGGCTGCCCTGCCGGGGCGTCCGCTACCCTCGTCGGCGGTGGCGTGTCCGAGCGGCCAAAGGAGCACGCCTCGAAAGCGTGTGTGGGTAAAACCACCGTGGGTTCGAATCCCACCGCCACCGCCATGGGAGCCGAACGGCGAGCGAGGTTGCTCGCTCGCCCAGCGACATTCATCCCGAGCCAGGGTCGCAGCGTCACACAACGGTTGGTCCCCCCCCCCGCGGTGGGGGGGGGGGGCGGGGGCTTTCACCGGGCGCCCGCCGGGGTAGTCGTACGGCGGCTGGCTGACGCTGCCGCCGGCCGCGATGAGCGCCGCGAGCGAGGCGTCGAGGTCGGCCGAACGGACCAGCGGGAGCACGCCGGCGGCCGCGGGGACCTCGCCGATCGTCAGGCCGCCGAGGTCCTCCCCGCCGCCCGGGGCGCGGATGCCGGCGTACTCCGGGCCGTAGTCCACGAACTCCCAGCCGAACGCGTCGCCGTAGAACGCCTTGGCGCGGGCGACGTCGGACACGGTGATCTCGACGTAGTCGAGGGGGTGGTACGTCATGCCGGACGAGTGTGCCCCCGGCCCCCGACAACGGTCGGTCAGGCGAAGACCGGTGAGGCGTCCATGTGCACGCGGTAGTCGACGATCAGGCCGTCGTCGCCCTGCCAGAGGACGGTCACGCAGGGCATCGAGAGGTCGGGGCCGTCGGTGCGCGGGACGTCGATGGTGAACCGGCAGAACAGCTGGTTCCCGGTGCGGACCACCTGGTCGACGGTGTGCCGTACGCCGGGCATCAGGTCGACCGCCCCGGCGGTGGCGGCGACGATCGCCGCGCGGCCCCGGACCGTCTCGCCGCTGCCGAACCGGTAGCGGGCGTCGGGGGCGAACCGGTCGGCGAAGCGTTCGGCCGCGCCGGCGTCGACCGCGGCGCACATCGCCGTGACCAGTGCGAGGTCGGCGTCGGTGGTCGGCTCGGCGGTCGCCGTCACGCGTCGGCCGTGGGGAGCGGGCTCAGCTGCAGCCCGTGCTCGGCCATGATCGCCTTGACCTTGGCCATGTCGCGCGGCCCGGGCGGCAACGCCGACAGGTCGCGGTAGTACTCCTCGAGGCCCGCGGGCGAGACGACGGCGATGATCCGCGTGGTCTCGTCGAACGCGTTCCAGAACTGGTGCCGCACCCCGCGCGGCAGCATCATGATCTGCCCGTGCCCGAGGACGTACTCGGTGGTGTCGAGCAGGACGTTCACCCGGCCGTCGACGCAGATGAACAGCTCGTCCTGCCGGGTGTGGACGTGCGGCGGCGGGCCGCCCAGGCCCGGCGGGACCACGTACTCGAACAGCGAGTAGCGGTCAGAGGTGGTCTCGCCGGCGAACTTGCAGAAGATACCGAGGCCGATGGCCCCCATGTCCTCGCCCTCGCCGAGCGAGCGCAGGGTGGTGCGGGGCTGCGAGATGGTCACTGGTGCCTCCTCGTGACGGCGGTGGCGACGACGCCGGCCGCGGTGGGTCGGATCATGGCATTGCGGGTGGAACGCGGGCCACGCCGTGTCCCGCTCACCGGGACGCCGCCGCGGCCCCCGCGCGGGCGGGGGGCCGGGGGGCGGGGGG
>CAXUNA010000290.1:2767-5626 GCA_964252095.1 uncultured Jatrophihabitans sp.
CCGCCGCGGCAGCCGGTCGGGCGGCGGCCAGGCCGAGCGCGATGTCGCCGATGAGGTCCTCCTGGCCGCCGACCAGGCGGCGGCGGCCGACCTCGACGAGGACGTCGCGGGTGTCGAGACCGTGTTCGGCGGCGGCGGTCTCCGCGTGGCGCAGGAAGCTGGAGTACACCCCGGCGTAGCCGAGCGTCAGCGTCTCGCGGTCGACCCGGACGGGACGGTCCTGCCGTGGCCGGACGAGCTCCTCGGCCGCGTCCTGCAGGGCGAACAGGTCGCAGCCGTGCTCCCAGCCCAGCAGGTCGGCCACGGCGACGAACGCCTCGAGCGGCGTGTTGCCGGCACCGGCGCCGTGCCCGGCGAGCGAGGCGTCGACGCGGGTGGTGCCCTCCTCGACGGCGACGACGCTGTTGGCCACCGACAGCGAGAGGTTCTCGTGGGCGTGGATGCCGATCTCGGTGCCCGGGTCGAGGACCTCGCGGTAGGCGCGCACGCGGTCACGGACGTCGCCCATCGTCAGCCGGCCGCCGGAGTCCGTGACGTACACGCAGTGCGCGCCGTAGGACTCCATGAGTTTCGCCTGCTGCGCCAGCGTTTCCGGCGGTGCGAGGTGGCTCATCATGAGGAACCCCGCGACGTCCATGCCCAGCTCGCGTGCCGTGGCGATGTGCTGCGCGGCGATGTCGGCCTCGGTGCAGTGCGTCGCGACGCGGACCGACCGCACGCCGAGCCGGTGGGCCCGGCGGAGCTCGGCGATCGTGCCGATGCCGGGCAGCAGCAGAGTCGTCAGCCGCGCGCGCTTCGCGTGGGCCGCGGCGACCTCGATCCACTCCCAGTCGGTGTGGCTGCCGGGGCCGTACGTGAGGCTGCTGCCGGCGAGACCGTCGCCGTGGGCGACCTCGATGCCCCCGACGCCGGCCTCGTCGAGCGCTGTGACGATGCGTCCGACGTCGACCGGGTCGATCCGGTGCCGGACGGCGTGCATGCCGTCGCGGAGCGTGACGTCCTGGACGAACACGGCGGTCACGAGGCCACCCGCGCCGGTGTCGCGAGCCGGGCGGCCAGCACCTCGCCGACCCGCAGCGCGGCCGACGTCATGATGTCGAGATTTCCCGCGTACGCCGGGAGATGGTGTCCGGCACCCTCGACCTCGAGATACACCGCGACCTTCGCGCGGGCCGGGGGCGTGCCGGGCGGGACGAGGACCTGCGCCGGGTCGTCGGGCGCGATCGCCGTCACCTGCACCGGGCGGGTGAGGCGGTAGCCGGGGACGTAGGCCGCGACCTCGGCGACCATGCTCTCGACGCTCGTGCGGATTGCGGCCGGCTCGGCGTCGCCGACCAGGCAGAACACCGTGTCGCGCATGAGCAACGGCGGCTCGGCCGGGTTGAGCACGATCACCGCCTGCCGCGCTCCGCCCCGCCGACGCGTTCGAGTGCCGCCGCCGTCGTCTCGGTGAACTCGTCGATGTTGGCCCGGGTGCCGGGCCCGGCCGACCTCGACGCGATGGACGCGACGATCTCCGCGTACGGCACCGCGGCGACCCGCGACACCGCCGCGACGATCGGGACGGTGGCCTGCCCGCCGCAGGTGACCATGTTGAGGTCCGGGGCGTCGAGGTGCTCGTGCAGGTTGACGCTCGGCACGACGTACGGTCCGAGCGCGGCGGGGGTCAGGTCGATCAGCCGGATGCCGTGGGGCGCGAGGGCCGCGGCGTTGGCCCGGTGCGCGCCGGCCGAGGTGGCGTCGAACGCGATCGCGATCTCGGGGAACACGGGCAGGGCGAGCAGGCCCGCGACGCCGTCAGCGGTGGTGGCGATGCCCCAGCGGGCCGCGCGGGCCAGGCCGTTCGACGCCGGGTCGATGCCCACCATCGCCGCCACGTCGAGCTCGCCGGACCCGCGCATGATCTTGACCATGAGGTCGGTCCCGATGTTGCCGGAGCCGATGATCGCGACCTTGACCGTCATGCGGCCTCCCCGGTGAACGTCGCGGTGACCTCGCCGATCGGCTGCAGCCAGGCCCGGACGCGGGTCCCGGCCCGGACCGGCACCATCGGGCCGAGGGCGCCCGAGAGCACGATGTCCCCGCGCTGCAGCGGATCGCCCGCCCGGACCAGCGTGCGGGCGAGCCAGGCGAGCGCCGCCAACGGGTCACCGAGGCAGGCGTCGCCGCGGCCGTTCGACACCACGGCGTCGTCCGCCCACATCGTCATCGTGACCTCGCGGGGCACGAACGAATCGAGCGGCCGCGGCTCCCGCCCGAGGACGAACAGCCCGCTCGAGGCGTTGTCGGCGACGGTGTCGGTGATGGTGATGTCCCAGTTCGCGATCCGGCTGTCGACGATCTCCAGCGCCGCCACCGCGTGGTCGACGGCGAAGGCGGCCGTTGCGGGCGTGGTGCCCGGGTCGTCGAGATCGCGCGCCAGGACGAACGCGATCTCGGCCTCGATCTTCGGCTGCAGCAACCGTTGTACCGGGATCGGGACGTTCGGGTCGCACGCCATGTCGTCGAACAGCGCGCCGACGTCGGGCTGGTCGACGCCGAGCTGCTGCTGCACCGCGGGCGAGGTGAGGCCGATCTTGCGGCCGACCACCCGCCGGCCGTCGGCCGACCGGGCCGCGGTGAGCTCGCGCTGGACCTCGTAGGCGAGGTCGACGTCGTCGGTGCCGAGCAGATCGCGGACCGGGGCACACGGCACGCCGGTGCGGGCGGCCGTGCGGAGCCGGTCGGCGGCCGTGCGGACGACGCTGGTGGTCATCGAGGCCGTCACGCGACCGCTTCCTTCGGGTGTCCTGCGGTGGCCGGCACGGCGGCGAGCGGGCGCGCGGCGGCCGGCGGGTCGGCGGGGGCGCGGTCGGCGAG
>CAXUNA010000291.1:0-5624 GCA_964252095.1 uncultured Jatrophihabitans sp.
CGCAAGGTGCGGGACCGCGCGTCGTACGCGTTCGCCGTCGTCTCGGTGGCGGCGGTGCTGGAACTCGCCGCCGACGGCTCGGTCGCCGACGTGCGCCTCGCCCTGGGCGGGGTCGCGCCACGACCGTGGCGCTGCCGCCGGGCCGAGGACCGGCTGCGCGGCGGACCGGCCACCGCGGCGGCCTTCACGGCGGCGCTGGACGCCGAGCTCGCAGGGGCGGATCCGTTGCCGGACAACGCGTTCAAGGTCCCGCTGGTGCGTCGCGTGGCCACCGGCGTCCTGTCCGAGCTCGTCGTCGCCGGAGGTGCCGCGTGACCGGCCTCGTCGAGAGCCCACTGGGGCACTCCGTGGCGCGGGTCGAGGGCCTGGACAAGGTCGCCGGCCGAGTGCGCTACGCGTTCGAGCACGACGTGCAGGGCGTGCACCACGGGTGGATCGTCACCAGTCCGGTGCCGGCGGGAACAATCACCGGCGTCGACGTCGCGTCGGCCACCGCACTGCCCGGGGTGGTGGGCGTGGTGTGGCACGGGAACGCACCGCACCTCGAGGACGGCGGCGACGGCGAGCTGCTGGTCCTGCAGAGCGCCACGGTCGCCTACACCGGCCAGCCGGTCGCGGTCGTGGTGGCCACGTCGGCCGAGGCCGCCCGGGCGGGAGCCGACGCCCTCGTCGTCCGGATCGACGAGACCTCCCACCGGACCGAGCTGACCGCCGACGACGCCCAGCTCTACGCGCCGGAGAGCCTCAACGCCGGGTTCGAGACCGACACCTCCGAGGGCGACGTGGAGCAGGCGTTGCAGGAGGCGGCCTTCGTCGTCGACCAGACCTACCGCACGGCACCGTTGCACAATGCACCGATGGAGCCGCACGCCTCGATCGCGCTCTGGGCAGCGGACGGCAAGGTCTCGCTCTGGGACAGCACGCAGGCGCCGTCCGAGGTCGCGACGAC
This sequence comes from uncultured Jatrophihabitans sp., assembly GCA_964252095.1. Taxonomy (GTDB): domain Bacteria; phylum Actinomycetota; class Actinomycetes; order Mycobacteriales; family Jatrophihabitantaceae; genus CAXUNA01. Next base: position 950 of record CAXUNA010000291.1, read on the forward strand.
CACCGCGACGATGTTCGGGCTCGACGAGGGCGCGGTGACCGTGCACGCCCGGCACATCGGCGGCGGCTTCGGCGGCAAGGGGTCGACGCGTCCCAACGCCGTGCTCGCGGTGATGGCGGCGAAGGTGACCGGCCACCCGGTCAAGATCGCGCTGACGCGACAGATGGCCTTCCACTTCGTGGGGTACCGCACCCCGACCATCCAGCACGTGCGGGTCGGGGCCGACGCCGACGGCACGCTGGTCGCGCTCTCGCACGAGATCGTCGAGCAGACCTCGCAGATCGAGGAGTTCGCCGAGCAGACCGGCGAGTCGACCCGACACCTCTACGCGTCCCCGAACCGGTTCGTCACCCACCGGTTGGCCACGCTCAACGTGCCGACACCCCGCTGGATGCGCGCACCCGGTGAGGCACCCGGGATGTTCGCGATGGAGTCGGCGCTCGACGAACTCGCCCGCGTCGCCGGGATCGACCCGGTCGCACTGCGGATCCGCAACGAGACCGCCGTCGACCCCGCGAGCGGTAACCGCTTCAGCAGCCGGCACTACGTCGAGTGCCTGCAGGAGGGCGCGCGCCGGTTCGGGTGGGGCGAGCCCCACGAGCGTCGGGTCGGCCGGCACCTCGTCGGCCACGGTGTCGCTGGCTCGATCTACCCGAAGCTGGTGATGCCGTCGACCGCCCGCGCCGCGGCGTTCGACGACGGCTCGTTCGAGGTCGCACTGGCGGCCACGGACATCGGTCAGGGCTCGCGGACGGTGCTGACGCAGATCGCGGCCGACGCCCTGGGCGTCGGGCTCGACGACGTCCGCCTCGACCTCGGCGACAGCTCCCTCCCGCAGGCGGCGGGTGCGGGCGGCTCCGCCGGCACGGCGTCCTGGGGGTGGGCCATCACGGTGGCGTGCCGGAAACTGCGCTCACAGCTCGGGAAACTCGACGGCATCCCCCGCGGCGGCCTCGCGGTCGAGGGCTCCAACCAGGACGGCATCGACGCCCAGGCCGACCTCGCCCGGTTCGCGTTCGGCGCCCAGTTCGTCGAGGTGCACGTCGACGCCGAGTCGGGAGAGGTCCGCGTCCCGCGGGCGGTCGGCGTTTTCGCCCCGGGCCGCATCCTCAACCCCCGGCTGGCCCGCTCCCAGTTCATCGGTGCCATGACCATGGGCATCGGGATGGGGCTGATGGAGGAAGGCGTGTGGGACGCGCGCTACGGCGACACGGTCAACGACGACTTCGCGTCGTACCACATCCCGAGCAACGCCGACATCGGCGAGATCGACGTGTCGTGGATCGACGAGCAGGACGACCACCTCAACCCCATGGGCAGCAAGGGGATCGGGGAGATCGGCATCGTGGGCATGGCGGCCGCGCTCGCCAACGCCGTCTTCGACGCCACCGGGGTGCGGGTCCGCGACCTGCCGATCCGGCTGGACCACCTGCTCAGCTGAACCCGGAGGTGCGACGACCCCGGGGTCTTGCCCGTTCGTGGAGGGGACCGCGGAACGGGCAAGACCTGCCGGGCAGGGTAGCCGCTCCCGGCGACGTCCCGAGAGGCTGAGCAGTCGTTCAGTCAGCGCTGATCTGGCGCCGGAACTCGTCGCGCGCGGTGTGCAGCTCCCACAGGTGCTGGGCGAGGACATCGGGGTCCTTGTCCGGGTCACCCGGAGTGATCTTGCCGCCGATGATCAACTGCGACACCGCGATCCCCTGCTCGCCCAGGACCTCGTGCAGCAGCTGCGCGTACGCCGCCTGGCCCGCGAACGCCACGGACGTGCCGGTGACGTCGCGTCCCGGCGTCACCGCGGAGCCGCCGTTCACGAACAGGATGGTGCCGCGTCCCTCGCCGAGGAACCGCATGCCCGGCAGGACCTGGTGCACCGCGGCTACCGGACCATAGATGGAGAACTCGACCGGTCCGACCAGGTCGGCGGGCGTCGTCTCGAGCACGGGCCGCATGAAGTCCTTCTGCGGCAGCGGACTGTACTGGAGCACCTCGATCGGTCCGAGCGTCTCGGTGACCCGCTCCAGCGTCGTGGCCATCGACTGCGGGTCTCGCACGTCGGCGGCGAAGCCCTGCGCCTCGACGCCGTCCGCCCGCAGGTCGGCGGCGAGGGCGTCGACCCGCCCCTGGTGGCGCGAGATCAGTCCGACCGCGAACCCCTCACGTCCGAAGCGTCGGGCCACGGCCGCGCCGAGACCCCTTCCCGCGCCGATGATGGCAAGTGTCGTCACGTCGTGGTCTTGCCCAGCTGCGCCACCCGCTCAGCTGTCGGCGTCGTCACCGGAACCCGAGAAGGGGTTGTGCCGACGCAGGACGGCCCCGACGGTCTCGCGGACACCGTCGGTGAGGATGTCGAAGAACGCGGGATCGCCGGAGAACGCGGCCTTCGCGGTCTTCATGACCTGGTCGGCCGTGAGGTGCGGCGGGATCAAGGGGATCGACGGGTCCACCACGGCGTCGATGACGAACGGCTTGCGCGCCGCGAAGGCCCGGTCGAGGACGTCGTCGATCCGGCCCGGTTCGTCGAGGCGGAGCCCGTCGAGACCGAGCAGTTTCGCCCAGTCGGCGTAGGGCACGTCGGGCAGGCCGGACGAGTTCGGGTCGGGGACGGCACCCAGGGTGCCGCGGGTCTCCCACGACACGAACGACAGGTCGCGGTTGTTCAGGACGAGCACGACGAACCGGGGATCGGTCCACTGCTGCCAGTACTTCATGACGGTGATCAGCTCGTTGACGCCGTTCATCTGCATGGCGCCGTCGCCGATCATCGCCAGCACCGGGCGGTCGGGGTTCGCCATCTTCGCCGCGATCGCGTACGGCATCCCGCCGCCCATCGAGAGCAGGAGTCCGGCGAGGCTTCCGAGCTGCGACGGCCGCATCTCCAGGTCGCGGGCGTACCAGCTGGTGGCGGTGCCGCAGTCGACGGCGACCACGGCGTCGTCGGTCAGCCGCTTCGAGATGCCGCGCACGACGGCCTCCGGGTTCACCGGGTGGGCCTTGGCCGACGCGCGGGCCTCCGAGTAGCCGTCCCAGCGGGCGTTCCACCTCGCGACCTGCTCGCGCCACGCGGTGTCCGGCCGCGGCTCGAGCAACGGGAGCAGCGCCTCGAGCGTCGCGCCGGCGTCACCGGTGAGGTTGACCTCGGTGGGATAGCGCAATCCGCAGCGCGCGCCGTCGAGATCGATCTGGACGGCGCGGGCCTGCCCGGCGTCCGGGTAGTACTCCGAGTACGGCATGTTCGACCCGATGATGAACAGCGTGTCGCAGTGCCGCATCAGCTCCCAGCTCGCCGTCGTGCCGAGGAGCCCGATCGCGCCGGTGACCCAGTCGAGCCGGTCGTCGAGCACCGTCTTCCCGAGCAGCGCCTTCGCGGCGCCCGCACCGAGCCGGTCGGCGACCTGCTCGACGAGGTCGCTGTGTCCCAGCGCGCCGGCGCCGACCAGCAGCGCCACCCGCTCCCCCGCGTTGAGGACGTCCGCGGCGCGTTGGACGTCGGCGAGCGGCGCACCGCCGACCGGGCTGCTCGCGACGGTGCTGGTGTGGAAGTAGCCGTGGGCGTCGGGGAGGTCGACGGCGGCGGGCTTCTCCTGGACGTCGCTCGGGACGATCAGCACGGTCGGCGCCTTGGCGGACAGCGCGGTGCGGCAGGCCCGGTCGACCATGTGCTCGACCTGCGCGGGATCGGTGATGGTCTGGATGTACGCCGCCCCGACGTCCTTGTAGACGCTGTGCAGGTCGACTTCCTGGTAGTAGTTGCCGCCCAGGGCCGTGACGGCGGTCTGCCCCAGGACCGCCACGACCGGCACCCGGTCCATGAGCGCGTCGTAGATGCCGTTCAGCGCGTGCAGGGCGCCCGGCCCGCCGGTGACCACGCAGCAGCCGATGGTGCTCCCGCCGTACTTGACGTCCGCCGTGGCCGCGAAGCCCGCGGTCTCCTCGTGCCGGACCTGGACGAACTCGACGGCCCCGCTCTATGCGGCCAGGGCGACGAGCACGCCACCGATGCCGTCGCCGGGGTAGCCGTAGACGCGGTGGATGCCCCACGCCTGAAGCCGCTCGACGAGGTGCTCGGCGACGTTCACGGCGTGGGTGCGTTCGACGACGTCATCACGTCCCCACGGTGCCCAGGTGTCAGGCGGCGCTACCCTGCCGGTCGACCGCCGCGCGGACGGCAGCCGTGAACGCGTCCGGCGCCTCGAGCGGCACGAAGTGGCCCACCCCGTCGGCGTGACGCAGCTCGAGATCGGCGAACCACTCGTCGAGCCGGTCAGCCCACGACCGTGGGAACAGCGGGTCGTGCTCCGGCCAGAGGACGACGACCGGCGCGGCCACCCGTGCGTCCTCGCGCGGCGGCTGCTGGGTGGGTGCCGTGCCCAGGGTCCCGGCGCCGGCGCGGTACCAGTTGATCGACGCCTCGAACGCGCCCGGCCGGGCGTAGTCGTCGACCAGCGCCTCGAACTCCGCACCGCCGACGCCGCCGAACGACGGGCCGGACCAGTGGCTCCAGAAGTGGCGCAGGTAGCGGCTGACCCGCTCCCGGTCGCCGTCCACCAGTTCCAGGCTCAACGGCAGCTGGTGGAACGACTGGTACCAGAACTCCGTCACGTGCGCGGGCTCCAGCACCCGTCGGCCCGCGCCCGGCAGCGGGGGCGACACCGCGAGGGCGCCGACCAGGTCCGGC
>CAXUNA010000292.1:0-5598 GCA_964252095.1 uncultured Jatrophihabitans sp.
TGCGGTGGTCCACGGCGCGGGTGCCGGGGCCGCGATGACATCGGCCACCCCGGCCGTCAGTTGCCGTCGCCGGCCGTAGTAGTCCTCCTGCGACCAATTCTCGGTGAGCCGGGTGCCGTCCCACCGCCACAGCCCGACACCGAGCCAGCCCGCCGGGCTCAGGTGCTGCTCGAGCGACGCCCCGTGCTCGGTGAAGACCAACGCCAGCCGGTCACCGTCGGTGACGACCTCGTGGATCGTCAGCAGCAGCCCGGGGAAGCGGCGCACTTGCTCCAACGTCGCCTCGGTGTAGCGCGGCAGGCCGACCAGGGCGACCGGCCCGATGTGCACGAGGTAGTCCGGCGACATGATGTCCGGCAGGACCGACGGGTCGGCACTACCGAGCCAGTCGACCGTGAACTGCTGGGCCAGCCTGACGAGCGGGTGGATCGGGGCCATCAGCGGACCGCGCGTTCCGGTCCGGCCCAGAACGGCGCCCGCAGCTGGAACTTCAGGATCTTGCCCGAGGCATTGCGCGGCAGGGTGTCGACGAAGTCGAAGCTCGTGGGGCACTTGTAGTGCGCCAGCCGGTCGCGCACGAACGTCGACAGTTCCTCGGCGGTCACGTCCGAGCCCGTCCGCCGCACGACCATCGCCTTGACCGTCTCACCCCACCGCTCCGAGGGCACACCGATCACCGCGAGGTCCTGGACGTCGGGGTGCGCCGCGAGCACGTTCTCGACCTCGGCGGGGTACACGTTCTCGCCGCCGGTGACGATCATGTCCTTCAGCCGGTCGTGCAGGAACAGGAATCCCTCGGCGTCGAGATATCCGGCGTCGCCGGTGCGCAGCCAACCGTCATCGACGAGGGTGTCGGCGGTCAGCTCGGGCTGGTGCCAATACCCGACCATGTTCTGTTCTGCGCGCACCCAGATCTCCCCGACCGCGCCGGCGGGTGCCTCCTCCCCGGTCAGGGGATCGGCGATCTTGAGCCTCAGCCAGGGCAACGGTCGGCCCACCGAGCGCAGCAACCGCGACCGGGGACCGACCGGGTCGTGGTCAGCGGGGTCGAGGGCCACCACGGTGCCGGACGTCTCGGTCATGCCATAGACGCCCATGAACTCGCAGCGGAGGAGCTCGATGGCTCGCAGCAGCTGCGTCTCGCTCATCGGCGCGCCGCCGTAGGCGATGCGTTGGAGGCTGCTGAGGTCGCGCTCCGGCAGTGACGGGTGGTCGGTGAGCATCTGGACCACGGCGGGCACGAGGAAGCTGTGCGTGACACCGTGGCGCTCGATCAGGTCCAGCAGCAGGCCGGGGTCGACGTCGCGCACCAGGACGGTGTGGCCGCCCTGGCCCATCGCGGTGAGCCCGTAGCCGACGCCGCCGATGTGGAACAACGGCGACGGGACGAGGTTCACCGTCGTGGCGTCCATCGCGTAGAACTCGCGGCCCATGCGCACGGTCCAGGCCAGGCTGCCGTGCGAGATCATCGTGCCCTTGGGCTGCCCGGTGGTGCCGGAGCTGTAGAGCTGCAGGGCGACGTCGTCGGGGTCGACGACAATGTCGAGATCCTCGGGCGATTCCGCGGCGAGCGCGGCCTCGAAGGGGTCGCCGAGTTCGAGCACGTCGAGGTCGGCCGGGAGCAGGTGCCGGAACTCCGGTGCGGCGATCACCAGCGCGGGCGCGGCATCGGCGACGATGGCCGCGAGTTCCGGTGCGGCCAGCCGGAAGTTGAGCCCGATGGTGACGACCCCGAGCTTCGCGGTGCCGAACACCGTGTCGTGGAACGTCGGCGCGTTCTTGTCGAGCACCGCGACGCGGTCGCCGCGGCCGACACCGCGGGCCGCGAACGCCCGGGCCGCCTGCGAACTGCGGGTGTGCAGTTCACCGAACGTCACCGTGCGATCGCCCAACGTGACGGCGGGCGCGTCGGGCCGATCCGCCGCGTGACCACGCAGCAGGTCACCGAGGGTGAAGCCCATCCTCAGTAACTCTTCGGCAGGCCCAGGCTGTGCTGGGCGATGTGGTTGAGCACCATCTCGCGGCTCACGGGCGCGGTCTTGAACATCCGTGCCGTGAACCAGAGGTCTGACAGCCCGTACTCGTTCGACAGCCCGTTGCCGCCGTGCACCTGGATGGCCCGGTCGAGGGCCTGCGTGCAGGCGTCACCGGCCGCGAACTTGGCGATGTTCGAGGCCTCCGCGGCGTCCAGCCCCTGGTCGGCCATCGTCGCGGCCCGCATCGTCATCAGCCGCGAGAGTTCGACGGCGATGTAGGACTCGGCGAGCGGGTGGGCGACACCCTGATGGGCGCCGATCGGGGTCTTCCAGACCTGGCGGTCGCGGGCGTACTCCGCGGCGCGGGCGAGCGCGTACCGGCCGATGCCGTTGGCCACGCACGCTGCAGCGACCCGCTCCGGGTTGAGGCCGGCGAACACCTGCTTGAGTCCCTGACCCTCCTCACCGATCAGTCCGTCGGGCTTGACCGGCACGTCGTCGAAGAACGTCACGAACTGCTTCTCCGGCAGCTGCAACGCCGAGTCGATCTCCTGCAACTGCAGACCCGGGGCGCTCGTCTCGACCACGAACAGCGAGAGCGTGCTGCGGCCGTCGGGACCGGGTTCGGCGTCGCGGGCGACGACCAGCAGTGCCTCGGCCTCGTCGACGCCCGACGTCCAGTACTTCTGGCCGGTGATCGTCCAGCCACCCGTCTCCGGGTTCCTGCAGGCGGTGGTCGTGATCTTGTGGGTGTTGGAACCGGCGTCGGGTTCGGTGATCGCGAACGCCATCTTGATCGAACCGTCCGCGATGCCCGCGAGGTAGCGGTCCTTCAGCACGTCCGAACCGTGCGCGGCGAGCACCGAACCGCAGATCGCGGGTGAGATGACGATCATGAACATCGGGCAGCCCTGGGCTGCCATCTCCTCGATGACCACGGCGAGATCGGCGAGTCCGCCGCCGCCGCCGCCGTACTCCTCCGGCAGGTGGACGCCGAGGAAACCCGCTGCGCCCATGTCGGCCCACAGCTCGTCGGGCTTCGCACCACGCTTCACGACGTCGCGGAAGTACGACCGGCCGTAGCCGCCGACCAGCTTCGAGACGCTGTCACGCAGCGACTTGCGTTCGTCGCTGTCGTCGGCGATCTGGGAGGTGCGGCCGAGGCCCACCGGGTTCGCCATGCGTACTCCCCCGCTCAGGACGACGTCGTCGTCGTGTGTCGACCGGCGTTCGTCAACACAACAGTTGACGATAGGAGGACATCGCCGAGCAGTCAACGTCCATCGGCGTCATCCCATCGGTAGAAGCCCTGTCCGGACTTACGTCCGAGCTCCCCCGCCGCCACCTTGTCGATCAGCAGGCGAGGCGGTTCGAACCGGGGCCCGAGACTCGCCGCGAGGCTCCGGGCGATGTGCAACCTGACGTCCAGACCGACGATGTCGGCCAGTCGCAGCGGGCCGACCGGGTGGCGGTAGGCCAGCTGGATCGCCCGGTCGATGTCCTCGGGCTCACCCACGCCCTCCTCGACCATCCGGATCGCCTCCAGCGAGGTGGTGACGTCGAGCCGACTGGTCGCGAAGCCCGGCATGTCGCGCACCACCGCGGTCTCCTTGCCGATGGCGCGGGCGGCGGCCAGCGTGCGCGAGAGGGTGTCGTCGTCCGTCGCAGCGCCCCGGACGATCTCGACGAGCCGCAACGACCACACCGGGTTGAAGAAGTGCATGCCGAGGAACCGCTCCGGGCGTTGCAGGCCGTCGCTCAGGGCATCGATCGACAACGAGCTGGTGTTGCTGGCGAGCACCGTGGGCTCGCACCCCTCGGCGGCGACGAGGATCCGACGTTTCAGCTCGAGGTCCTCCGGCACGGACTCGATCACCAGGTCGAACCCCAGCGGCAGGTCGGCGACGTCGGAGACGTGGACCAGCCGCGCGGGAAGTGCCTCGGCGGTGTCGGCGTCGAGCCGGCCACGGGCCACGCCACCCGCGGCGGCGGCGGCGACGTCTCGGAGCAGCCCGGCATAGCGCGTTTCGTCCGGCTCGACGACGGTGACGTCGTAGCCGGCAACCGCGAACACGTACGCGATCCCGGTCCCCATCGTGCCGGCGCCGACCACGGCCACGGCATCGCTCATCGTTACCTCCCGTTGCTGTCTGAGTGCCCGGGGTCAACGTAGCCGTTGACGGACCGACCGGAAGACGCGTTGTCGTCAGGCCGTCCGACGACGCGCAGCGGGCCGCGCGGGCTTGGGCGGCGACGCACCCGCCTCGGTGGTCCGCCCGCTGACCGTGCGGCCGTCGTCGACGACCATCCCCCCGAGCAGCATGTCCGCGTAGGCGGTGGCGATGGTGGCGGCGTCGGCGGTGCTCTGCTGCGGGTTGAACCACCGGTTGGTCCAGCCGAGCATCCCGATGAAGCCGTAGGCCATCAGCCACGGCTCGCTGATGGGGCGGATCGACCCCTCGTCGATGCCGGACCGGATCACACCGGTGACGAGGTCCTCGTACCGCTTGTTCATCGACCGCATCTGCCGCGACCATTGGGAGCGGGTGCTGCTGACGTGCCCGAGGTTCTCCTGGATGAACACGTACAGGAACGGGTAGTTGTCGGCGTAGCTCGTCATCAGCGCCAGGGCTAACGCCCGCAGCTTCTCGGGTGCGGTGCCCTCGCCGTCGCGGATGGCCTCGCCGACCGCCACGTTCGTCCTGACCGCCTCGGTGACGACGTCGTCGAACAGTTCTTCCTTGCTCCCGACGTAGTAGTAGAGCGTGGCCCGGTCGATGCCCGCGGCCGCGGCGATCCGGCCGATGCTGGTGCCACGGAAGCCGTCCCGCTTGAACAGCGCCGCGGCCGCGGCCTTGATCTCCGCGCGACGCGCCTGGTAGGTCTCGCTCGCCTCGTCCTTCGCGGCGGCCCGGCGACGACCGATGCCGCTCGACGGCTCCTCCGCCTTCTTCGCCACGGTGTCAGCCTAGGAGGCGCAGGTCTCGACGTGGCGCAGGTCGTCCATGCCGTCACCGTAGAGACGGACCGGTCGTCGGTCAACGCCACTGTTGAACGGTCGGTCAGTGGTCCGGCACGGTCGTCGCCGCGAGCCGCGGAAGGTCGGCGGCGAGCCGGGTCGTCAACGCCTCCGCCTCCGACAGCGCGGCGTCCATCCACCAGAAGCCGTGGATCATGCCGTCGACCCGGTGGCCCTCCGCCGGCACGCCGGCCGCGGCGAGCCGCGCGGCGTACGCGATCCCCTCGTCACGCAGCGGGTCGAACTCGGCTACGACCACGAGCGCGGGCGGGAGGCCGGACAGGTCCGCGACGGCGAGCGGCGACGCGGGAGGCAGGTCGGCGGCGGTCCGGCCGGAAAGCAGGTGGTCCCAGAACCACGTCAGGGCACCGCGGGTCATCGAGAATCCCTCGGCGTTCTCGGTCATCGACGGGAAGTCGGTGTCGCGCGGCGAGGCGAGAGTGGGGTACATCAGCACCTGCGCGGCGAGCGCCGGACCGCCGGCGTCGCGCAGGGCGATCGTCACACCCGCCGCCAGCGCACCACCCGCACTGTCGCCCATGACAACGATCCGCTCGGCGTCACTGCCGAGTTCCGCCGCGTGCGCCGCGAGCCACCGGGTGG
>CAXUNA010000293.1:0-5585 GCA_964252095.1 uncultured Jatrophihabitans sp.
CTCGGACCAGCCCGGGTCCCACGTCGTCGTCCCGACCACCAGCACCGGCCCGGTGGAAGCGCTCGCCGGGGTGTCGCCCGCGGTGGTGCGTGACCTGGTCGCGGCACCCGGGCCGGTGCTGGTGGTCGGGACGACGACGTGGGACCCGGGCTGGTCCGAGGTGGTGCCGCTGAGTGTCGATGCCGGACCACTCGACAGCGTCGAGCGTTCTGCGCTCTGGCAGCGGGAACTGGGTGAGGACGGCGACCGGCTCGACGCCGGCGTGACCGACCACTTCGTCCTGGGCCCGACCCAGGTGGCACGGGCGGTGCGCGCCGCACGCGTGAGTTCGCTCGCGCACGGCGGGGCGACGAACCCCGCAGACCTCGTGCACGGCGCGCGGGCACAGAACGCGGCCGGGCTCGAACGGCTCGCCCGCCGCATCGAGCCGGGAGTGGGCTGGGACGACCTCGTGCTGCCACCGGCGGTACTGCGGTCGCTGCAGGACATCACGGACCGGGCGTTGCACCGTGAACAGGTCCTGACGACCTGGCGGTTGCGGCCGGGCGGAGGACGCGGCACCGGGATCACCGCGCTGTTCGCGGGTGATTCCGGCACCGGGAAGACGATGTCGGCGGAGGTCATCGCCGGCCGGCTCGGCCTGGACCTCTACACGGTCAACCTCGCGACCGTCATCGACAAGTACGTCGGCGAGACCGAGAAGAACCTCGAACGGATCTTCAGCGAGGCGAGCGGTGTGAACGCGGTGCTGCTGTTCGACGAGGCGGACGCGATCTTCGGCAAGCGCAGCGAGGTGCGCGACGCGCACGACCGGTACGCGAACATCGAGAGCGCGTACCTGCTGCAGCGGATGGAGACCTTCGACGGTCTCGCGCTGCTCGCCACCAACCTGCGCTCGAACGTCGACGACGCGTTCGTCCGACGCCTCGACGCGATCGTCGAGTTCCCCGCCCCGTCCGAACGCATGCGGCTCGAGCTCTGGCGGCGGTGTCTCGGACCGCCCGTCCCCCTCGCCGCCGATCTGGACCTGGAGTTCTGCGCGACGTCGTTCGCGTTGTCCGGCGGCAACATCCGGTCGGTTGCGACCACCGCGGCGTACCGCGCGGCCGCCGCCGGGACGCCGGTGACGATGGCCGACCTGGTGGCCGCGATCGCGCAGGAGTACCGCAAGCTCGGCCGGCTCGTGCTCGAGCAGGAGTTCGGTGACTACGCCCGGGAGCTGCGATGACCGGCTCCCGTCGAAGGAGGAGGAACCCGTGAGAGACAGGGAATTCGACGATGTCGGGGGTTCGCTGCGGCCCAAGGGCTCCCGGCCCGGTGCGGACCACGACGGCCCGTCCGCCGCGTGGCAGGCGGCGGCGGACGGTCGCACCGACGCGCTGGACAGCAGCGCCGTGCTGGGGTTGCAGCGCTCGGTCGGCAACGCCGCCACGACAGCCGCGGTCGGCGGGCGGTCGCCGGTGCACGACGTGATCGGCTCGGGCGGCTCCCCGCTCGAGCCCGAGTTGCGTGCCGACATGGAGTCCCGGCTCGGCCACGACTTCGGCGACGTCCGGGTGCACGACGGTTCGGCCGCGCACGACTCCGCCCGCTCGGTCGGCGCCCACGCGTACACGGTCGGCAGTGACGTCGTGTTCCAGCGCCACGCCTTCGACCCGGGATCGGCCGCCGGCCGCACGATGCTGGCCCACGAACTCACCCACGTCGTGCAGCAGCGACAGGGACCGGGCGACGGGACCGCAGCGGCCGGCGGCATCCGGGTCAGCGATCCGTCGGACCGGTTCGAGCGGGAGGCGGTCGCGAACGCCGAACGGGTGATGGCCGCGCCGCCGACCGTGGCCCGTGACGCCGTGGTTCCCGCCGCGGTGGCGGGTGCGCCGGTGACGCCGGCGATCCAGCGCGACGCCGAGGAGGACAGCGACGACGCCCCGGTCCAGGGCGCGTTCGTGCAGCGCGCCGAGGAGGAGGAAGAGGCCGCCGAGAGCTGAGAACCCGCCCGGCCGCCCACCCCGGGCTCGAGATGCCCACAGGGGAAGCACGACCTGCCCGTCCGGCAGCACGGTCTGACCCACCGGTCACCTCGGCTGCCACCACCATCTGTGTCAACCGTTGCACACGTCAGGAGGCACCATGCCGACCTATCTCTCGCCCGGCGTCTACGTCGAGGAGATCGACACCGGGTCGCGGCCCATCGAGGGTGTCGGCACCGCCGTCGCCGCCTTCGTGGGGCTCGCCGAGGCCGGACCCTTCAACAGCCCCACGCTGGTCAGCAACTGGGGTCAGTTCAGCCGCACGTTCGGGTCGTTCGTCGACGGCTCGTACCTCGCCCACGCCGTCTACGGCTACTTCATGAACGGCGGTGGCAACTGCTACATCGTCCGCATCGGGCAGGACAGTGAGCTGGCCGCCGGTGACAGCGCGCCCCCGGTCCCCGAGGCGATCCTGCACGGCGTGCGGGTGTCCGCCCTCGACGCCGGCACCGGCGACGGCGAGATCAGCGTCGAGATCGTCGACGCCGGCGGGGACAACCCGTCGGAGGAGATGTTCAAGGTCCTGGTCAAGAAGGGCGGCCAGGTCGTCGAGGAGTTCGACCGGGCGACGGTCGGACGTGGCCGCCAGAACGTCATGACGATGGTGAACCAGACCTCGACACACGTCCGGCTCGAGGAGGCCGGGACGATCGAGCGTCCCGTCAGCGGTGAGGTCGCCACCCTCACGGTTCCGCCGCCGGCGGAGGCGCTGCCCTCGACCCGGCTGTCGGCCGACGACTACGTCGGCGAGGTCTCCGACCGCACCGGCGTGAGCGGGCTCGAGGCCATCGACGAGATCACGATGGTGGCGGTGCCGGACCTCATGAGCGCCTACCAGCAGGGTGCCATCGACCTCGAGACGGTGCAGGCCGTGCAGTTGTCGATGATCGCCCACTGCGAGTTGATGGGCGACCGGATCGCGATCCTCGATCCGCCGCCGGGGCTGAACGCCCAGCAGATGAAGGAGTGGCGGGTCGACAAGGCGGGCTACGACTCGAAGTACGCCGCGCTGTACTGGCCGTGGGTGAAGGTGTTCGACCCGGCGAGCGGCACCACCGGTTACGTCCCGCCTTCCGGACACGTGGCCGGGATCTGGGGCCGCAACGACGACACCCGCGGCGTGCACAAGGCACCCGCGAACGAGGTGGTGCGCGGCGCGATCGAACTCGAGGTGCAGATCACCAAGAACGAGCACGACCTGCTCAACCCGGTCGGCATCAACTGCATCCGCTCGTTCCCGGGCCGCGGGATCCGGGTGTGGGGGGCGCGCACGCTGTCCTCGGACCCGGCGTGGCGCTACCTCAACGTGCGTCGGCTGTTCAACTACCTCGAGGAGTCCGTCCTGGGCGGGACGAACTGGGTGGTGTTCGAACCGAACGACGACGCGTTGTGGGCGAAGATCCGTCGCACGATCTCGTCGTTCCTCGTCAACGAGTGGCGGAAGGGAGCGTTGTTCGGACTGACACCCGACGAAGCCTTCTTCGTGCAGTGCGACCGCGAGACCAACCCCGCCGAGGGCATCGACGCCGGCGAGGTGGTCTGTCTCATCGGGGTCGCGCCCGTGAAACCGGCGGAGTTCGTGGTGTTCCGTCTCTCGCAGTTCTCCGGCGGCACCAGCCTCGTCGCCGAGTGACCCACCCTTCCCACCTCTGAGAGGAGAACGCCATGGCACTACCCGACATGGACAGCTCGGTCGGCAACAGCTTCGGGCTGGAGTTCGACGGAGTCGTCATCAAGGAGATCACCGAGGTCTCCGGGCTGAAGATGGAGCAGGACGTCATCGAGCTCAAGCAGAACACGTCCGACGGCAAGTACGTCATCAAGAAGCTGCCGGGCCGCTGGAAGGCGGGTGAGGTGACGCTGACCCGCGGCCTCACCTCCGACAACAGCTTCGACAAGTGGGTGCAGGACTCGCAGTTCGGCAAGATGGGCGACGCCCGCAAGGGGGGCGCGATCGTGGTCTACGACTTCGAGGGATCCGCGATCAAGCGCTACAAGATGGCGGGTGCCTGGCCGAAGAGCCTGGAGATCTCGTCGTTGAAGGCGGGCGACACCAGCGTGCTGACCGAGAAGCTCGTCCTCACCTACGAGCGGCTCGAGGTCGCGTGATGCGGCGCGGGACGATCGGCGGTGCCGCGTTGCTCGACGGGCCGTCGATCGCCTCCGCCGCCGACGCGGACGCCGATGCGCCGACACCGACGCCGCTGCGCACGGAGTTCACGTTCGTGCTACCGCGGGGGTACGTCGACGGTTCCGGGGTGGTGCACCGGGAGGGCGTGATGCGGCTCGCCACCGCGCGCGACGAACTGGTGCCGTTGCGCGACGACCGGGTACGGGAGAATCCCTCGTACCTCTCGGTGGTCCTGCTCGCGCGCGTGGTGATGAGCATCGGCGGCGTCACCGACATCCACGTGGGCGTGGTCGAGAACCTGTTCGCGTCGGATCTCGCGTTCCTGCAGGACCTGTACCGGCGGGTCAACGCGGAGGGGCACACCCGCGCCGGGGTGCGGTGCCCGGCGTGCTCGCACGACTTCGACGTCGACGTCGCCGCCGGTGGCCGCCTGGGGGAATCGTGACGTACGCGAACGACCGGCTCTACCAGGAGCTCGCGTACGTCGCCTTCCACTTCCACTGGTCACTCGACGAGCTGCTCGACCTCGAACACGCCGAACGGACGCGGTTTGTGGACGAGATCCGCCGGCTCGACGTGCCCGAACGGGGTCGATGACCGATGGCGTGGTGGTCGCGCGGGGGTGTCGCACCCGCACCGCAGCCGCGGGTGACGCCGGTGGCCGCGCCGACGGCTTCCCCGGCGGCGTGGCGGAGCCTGCCACCCGTGCAGCGGACCGTCTCGGACCGTGCGCCACTGGTCAACCCGCCCGCGGCGTTCCGGGCGGGTCTGACGACACACCAGAACCCGAGTTTCTTCGGCGAACTCGGCCATGTCGTCGATCCCGACGGTCCCGGCGGTCGGGTCTTCGGTGTGGTCGAACCCGTGGTCCCCGTGGCGCCCGTGCAACGCACCGTGGAGTCCGTCGACCGTCCGGCCGTCGGCGGTCGCCGGGCCTGGTCGCGACCGGCGTCGGTGCCGGAGGTGCGGGAGGCCACGCGGGACCTGCAACGGGCGGTCACCGCGTCGCCGTCATCGGTGCCGCCCCCGACCGTTCCGGTGCCGCTCGGGCCGGTCGGTGGTGCGTCCGGACGCGACGTCGTGTCGTTCGCACCCGCACCGACCGCGGAGTCCGCGGTGCTCGGCGACCTCCCGGGTGAGTCCGCACCGGCGCCGTCACCGGTCGATCCGGTCGATCCGGGCGATCTCCTCGATCCGGTGACGGTCGACGTGTCGCGGGCGGTCGAGGGCGGATCCGCCGCGCCACCGGCCTCTGGTCCGCCGTCGGCGCCGGTTCCACTGTCGGCGCCGGTTCCGCTGACCGTACCGACGGTCCCGGTGGTGTCCCGGGCGGTGGCGGCCGTGCCGCCCACGGTCGCGCGGACGGTCGGTCCGCCTCCTCCCGCGTCGCCGCCACCGGTGCTCCCCGTCGCCTCGGCGACGCG
>CAXUNA010000294.1:0-5585 GCA_964252095.1 uncultured Jatrophihabitans sp.
AGAAGCCGTCGGCGAGCACCGTCGCGTCGGCGCCCGCGGCCCGCACGGCCGGCAGCAGCGCCGTCTCGGCCACCGCGACCGACACCTCGTAGTGACCCTTCTCGACCCCGAAGTTGCCGGCCAGGCCGCAGCATCCGCCGACCGCCTCCACCGACGCGCCAGCCGCGGCGAGCAGCCGCTTGTCGGCGTCCCAGCCGAGCACCGCGTGCTGGTGGCAGTGCGGCTGCGCGACGCCCGTGACGCCGGACAGGTCGGGTGGCGCCCAGCCGTCGCGCGCGGTGAGCAGCTCGGCGAGCGTGTGGGTCCGCGCCGCCACCGCCTCGGCGAGCTCACCGTCGGCGCCGGTGAGCAGCTCGGTGGCGTCGGAGCGCAGGACCGCGGTGCACGACGGCTCGAGGCCGACCACGGGCACGTCGGCACCGGCCGCGGTCAGCGCACGGACCGTGCGTCGCAACTGGTTGCGGGCGCCGTCGAGCTGGCCGGTGGAGATCCACGTCAGCCCACAGCACACCGGCTGCGCGGTGACCCGAACGCTGAAGCCGGCGTCCTCGAGCACGTCGACGGCCGCCCCGCCCCCCACCGGCGAGAAGTGGTCGGTGAACGTGTCGATGAACAGCACCACGGGGTCGCCGTCGGCCCGGACCGGTCGGGTGGCGAACCACGCCCGGAAGGTCTGCTCGGCGAACTGCGGTAGCGGCCGACGCTGGTCGATCCCGCCACCGGCCTTGAGCAGCCGGGCGACAACACCGTTGCCGAGTGCAGCATTCGCCAGCTTCGGCACGAACGACGCGAGCCGGGCGGCCCGCGGCAGCCAGCCCAGCGAGTAGTGCGACGGTGGACGCAGCTTGCCCTTGTAGCGCTGGTACAACGCCTCGGACTTGTAGGTCGCCATGTCGACGCCCGCCGGGCAGTCGACCGAACACCCCTTGCAGGACAGGCAGAGATCGAGGGAATCGGCGACCTCGGGACTGCCGAGACCGCCGACCAGGGTGCCGTTCGATGCCTCCTGCAACACTCTGGCCCGCGCCCGGGTGGAATCCTTCTCGTCGCGGGTGGCGAGGAACGACGGGCACATGACGCCGCCGGTGGCCGTCGTGTCGGCCCGGCACTTGCCCACCCCCACGCACCGGTGGGCGGCGACACCGAGGTCCCCGCGGTCGTGGTCGAGTGAGAAGGCTTTCGAGAGCAGGGGAAGAGCCTGCGGCACACGGAGGTCGGCGTCGAGCGGCGCGGGGTCGACCAGCACCCCGGGGTTCAGCAGGTTGCCCGGGTCGAAGAGGTTCTTCACCGCGCCGAACAGCCCGACCGCGGCGGGTGAGTACATCTTCGGCAGCAGCTCGCTGCGGGCCCGGCCGTCACCGTGCTCGCCGGACATCGACCCGCCGAACGAGGCCACGACGTCACCCGCGGCCATGACGAACTCGCGGAACACCGCAGGCGCGGTGGCGAACGGGAAGTCGATCCGGGCGTGCACGCAGCCGTCGCCGAAGTGGCCGTACACCAACGCGTCGAGGTGGTACTCGCGCATCAGCGCCTCGAACCCGCGCAGGTACGCACCGAGCTTCTCCGGCGGGACGGCGGCGTCCTCCCACCCGGGCCACGCCGGGGCGTTGTCCGGCGTCCGGCCGCCGAGCCCGGCGCCGTCCTCCCGGATCCGCCAGAGCGCGGCCGCGGCGGGACCGCCGACCACGACGGAGTCGACGGCCTGGGCGGCCGCGGCGATCTCCTGCGCCGCCGCCACCGCGGCCTCCGGCGTGTCGCCCTCGCCCTCGACGAACGTCCACCCGCCTCCCCGCGGCAGGACCGGGATCGCGGAGTCACCGCGGCGTCGGCGCACCACCTCGACCATCCGGGCGTCCATGCCCTCGACCGCGAGCGGGCCGAACGGCAGCAGGGCGGGAACGGCGTCGGCGGCCGCCGGCATGTCCTCGTAGCCGAGCACCAGCAGGGCGGTGGCCTTCGGGATCGACACCAGCCGAACCGTTGCACCGAGCAACACCGCGAGCGTGCCCTCGGTGCCGGAGAGGAACCGCCCGACGTCGAAGCCGTTCTCCGGCAGCAGGTGCTCGAGCGCGTACCCCGACACCTGCCGGCGGAACCGGCCGAACTCGGTCCGCACGGTGGCGAGCTCGCCCGCCACCAGGTCGCGCAACGCGCCGGTCAGGGGCCCGGCGTCACCCGGGCGCGCGGTGAAGCGGTCACCGCCCACGGTGACGACGTCGAGGTCCACCACCTGGTCGCCGGTGCGGCCGGCCGACATCGCGTGCGCTCCGCACGCGTTGTTACCGATCGCACCGCCGATCGTGGCGCGGGCGTGGGTCGACGGATCGGGGCCGAACTTCAGCCCGTGCCGCTTCCCGGCCGCGCTGATGGTGTCGAGCACCGCGCCGGGTTCGACGACGGCCGTCCGCGCCTCGGGGTCGACCGAGACCACCCGGTCGAGGTGGCGGGACAGGTCGAGCACCACACCGGTGCCGATGGCGTTGCCGGCGATCGACGTCCCGGCCCCGCGCATCGTCAGCGGCGTGGCCGTGGCGCGACAGACCTCGACGGCGGCGAGCACCTCGTCGACGTGCCGGGGGAACGCGACCACCTCGGGCACGACCCGGTAGTTGCCGGCGTCGGAGCTGTACTCGGCCCGCCGCCGCGTGGCGGTGTCGGTGGCGATCCCCGCCCGCCGCAGGGCCGCAGCGACGTCGACGGCCGGGAGCGTCTGGGTCACCCGGCCATCATCCCTCTCCGGGTGCGCTCAGACGGGATACGGGTCCGGGGCGACGTTGCCGAGCCGGGTGATGGCGCGGCACAGCAGCCCGACCAGCTGCTTGTTCTCGTCGTCGGAGAACTCGGCGGCGAGATCGCGCTCGATCGCGACCGCCCGGCGGTCGGCGTCCCGCAGCAGCGCGAGGCCGGCGTCGGTGAGGCGCGCGACCAGCACCCGCGCGTGGACGGGCGCGGGCAGCCGGGCGATGAGGCCCTTGTCCTCCAGCTTGGCCACGATGCCGGTCATCGTCTGCGGCGACACGTAGGCCCCCCGCGCGAGCTGCGCGGCCGACATGCCCTCGGGGTTCAGGGCGAGCTGGTAGAGCACCGAGTACTGCGGCACGGTGAGCTCGAGGTCGCGCAGCGCGGCGGTCTTGGTGGCGATGAGCACCTGCTCGGCCCGCTTGATCGCCGATCCCAGCCGGTCGTCGGCCGGGTACGCCTCCCGGAACGCCGCTGCCATGTGACCCATCCTACGAGCAGTGTCCGAGAACGCGCTTGACGTCGTGGGCTGCTAAGTATCAGGGTACGTATATGAATCAGCTCAGGAACAGGGAACAGGCCACGTTGATCCTGGTGGCCGTCGCCGCGGCCCTGCTGCCGATCTCGCTCACCGGGGCGTCGGTCGTGAGCCCGCTGGTCAGCGCCGACCTGCACGCGGGCGTCGCGGCGGTCTCCTGGATCGTCAACGGCTACGACCTGTCGTTCGCGGCGTTCCTGCTGGTCGCCGGCAGCCTCGCCGACCGGTACGGCCGCCGGCGGGTCTACCGGATCGGCGAGACGCTGTTCGGCCTCGGCTCCCTCGTGGCCGCGCTCGGGCCGGACATCGTCACCGTCGACGTCGCGCGGTTCGTCGCCGGTGCGGGCGCGGCGGCCGCGACCACCGGCGCCTCGGCCGTCCTCGCCCAGACGTTCGTCGACCCCGCCCGCCGGATGAAGGCGTTCGGGGTGTTCGGCATGGCGCTCGGGCTCGGCCTCGCGCTCGGGCCGCTGCTCTCCGGCGCGCTCGCGCAGGCGTTCGGCTGGCGTGCGGTGTTCCTCGTTCCCGCGGTGGTCGGGCTGCTGGGCGCCGCGCTCGGCCGCGTCATCACCGCCGACGTGCCCGAACGCTCCGGCCGGCTCGACGTCGTCGGAGCCGCCCTGTTCTCGGTCGCGTTGCTGCTGCTCGTCCTCGGCGTCGTCCAGGGCCCCCAGTGGGGATGGGGTTCCGGCGGCGTCGTGGGCGCGTTCGTCGGCGCGGCCGTGCTGCTGGCGGCGTTCGCCGGGTGGGAGCGTCGCACCCCGGCGCCGATGTTCGACCTCACGCTGCTGGCGCGCCCGTCCTACCAGGGGCTGTCGCTCGCCGCCGTGGTGTTCGTCGTCGCGTTCGTGCCGATCATGGTGTGGCTCCCGGTGTTCGAGCAGGTCGGGCGCGGCCTCGGCACCGCCCGCGCGGGCGCGCTGATGCTGTTCGTGACGGCCCCGACCGTCGTGGTGCCCGTGGTCACCCGGGTGATCGCCCGGCGCCTCACCACCCGCGCGATCGTCATCGGCGGCCTCGCCGTCGCGACGGCCGGGTTGTTCCTGCTCACCACCATGAGCGCCGACGGGCCGGTGCTCACGCTCGCGGGCCCCCTCGTCCTGATCGGCATCGGGGTCGGAGTCTCGTTCACGATCCTCGACGGGGCCGCGGTCTCGTCGGTCCCGCTGCCGCAGGCGGGCATCGCGGCCGGCATGTTCAACACCGTGCGGCTGACCGGCGAGACGATCTCGATCGCGGTCTCGGGATCGTTGCTCACGGCACTGACGACCGCCGGCCTCGCCGGGCGGAGCGGTCTCGCCGACGCCGTCACGGCGGGCGACACCCGTGGACTCCCCGCCGCCGACCGTGGCGACGCCGTCGACGCGCTCACCTCCGCGTGGCACGTCCTCGCGCTGGTGCTCGGCGCGGTCGTGGTGATCTCGCTGCCGCTGCTGGCGACACTGCTGCGGGAGGCGCCGTCACCGATGCGACGGGTCGAGCGCCCAGCCGGGGACGGCGTCACCGTCGAGCACGGCGGCGACCGCGGCGCGGGCGGCGACCGGGCCGACGAGGTTGCCGGTTCCGCTGTAACCGCCGCAGACGGCGATGCCCCCGGCGTCGGAGCGTTCGACGACACCACAGACCGGCCGGCCGTCTGCGGTGTACCCCACTGAGGCGGCCCACCGGTCGGTGACCTCGACCGTCGCTCCCGCCATCCGGGCGGCGACGAGGTCGATCTCGCCCTGGACGTCGACGGTCGGTCCGGCTTCCGACGTCCACTCGTCGGCCTCGTGCCGGTCGCGGCCACCCCCGACGAACACCCGGCCGTCGGGGGTCTGCTGCGCGTAGTCGTAACCCCACCGCGCGTAGACGGGGCACGGCAGCCGGCGAGGGTCCACGAGCGGGGCGGTCGCGAGCATCTGCAACCTCGCCGTGCGCACGGGCAGCCCGCGGATCAGCGCGTCGAGCCGGCCGTCGACGGCCGCGACGATCGTTGCAGCACGCACCGTTCCTGTGAGGCACTCGACCTCCCCGGGCCGCACCGCCAGCACCGTCGTTGCTTCGTACAACGTTCCGGCCGAGCGGGCCGCGAGCTCGACGACCCGACGCGCGGGGTTCACCGCGGCGTCAGCAGGCAGGAACAGTCCCTTTCCGAGCGGGCCCTCGTAGCTCTCGACCGTCACCCCGAGCTCACGCAGCAGCGCGGCCTCCGCCGCACAGTCGACGAGTTCGGCCGCCCGATCGGCTGCCTCGGCGTCGTCACGGTCGGCCCCGGGCAGGCCGGCGAGCCGGATCGACCCGGCGCGGCGGACCACGCCGGCAC
>CAXUNA010000295.1:0-5571 GCA_964252095.1 uncultured Jatrophihabitans sp.
GCAGCGGACGGCGGCGCGGCGAACACGAACGCCTGGGCCATGACGAGCAACCGGCGGACGCGGGCGTGGGCCTGGTTCTCGACGTCTCCCGCGAGGGCGGCGTCGAGCATCGCCACCAACCGCGCCGGGGTGGGACGGAGATGACGTTGTTTCGCGACCGCCTGCGCGAACACCGCGCGGTACGGGTCGGGCATCGCGCCGAGCCGCGCGGCGACCGTGCGGTGCGCCTGCCGCATCGCGGCGTCGTGAGTGCGGGTCGACGCGCGCTTGCCGAGCGGGACGGGCGGCAGCGGAGACGAGCCCAGGTAGCGGGTGAGGGCGAGGCAGGCGGCGGCGTAGACGTCGCTGCTGGCGTCGGGCTCGGCGCCGTCGAACAGCTCCGGAGCGGCCAGTGCGGCCCGCTCGCCGGACACCGGCGACACCGCCTTGACCGCGGCCCGGAAGACGAACCGGCCGTCGCTGTCGACCGAGACCGCGCGCGGCGTGAGCCGGCCGTGCGGGGCGTCGAGCGCGGCGACGATGTCGCGCAGCAGGACGGCCGCCACCGGCGCGTCGCCCACGAACGGCGGCAACGCTTCCAGGGAAGTGGATTCCGGCACGCGCGAATTGTGCACGACCGCGCGGGACCTCGCCAGCGCGGATGTCCGTTCTGACCGGTTCTCCCGGCCGGCCTGCCCGAGGGGGCTCTCCGGGTTCTGTCAGGTGGGCGAGGCGGACCGCGTTACCGGGCCGACATCCGGCCATCACTAGGGTGCAGCCATGAGCGACACCGGGGCGTTCTCGCTCTCCGCGTTCGCCGCTGCCGCCGGATCGGGGAACCCGCCCGGCTCGTCCGACGCAGGGGCCTTCGACTCGTACAACGGCGAAGCCGCCGCGGCCGGTGCCTGGGACGAGATGTTCGAGGGGCCCGGCAAGCCGCGGGAGGCCTACGAGGGCGTGTTCGCCGCCCTGCAGCCGCTCAAGCGCAGTGAGATGCGCTTCCAGGCCGAGCACCTCGCCCGGGTGTTCACCGAGCGCGGGGTCACCTTCTCCCTCGGCGGCGAGGAGCGGCCCTTCCCGCTCGACCTCATCCCGCGCATCGTCGACGCGCACGAGTGGGAGGTCCTGCGCAAGGGCGTCGCCCAGCGGGTCCGCGCGCTCGAGGCCTTCCTCGCCGACGTCTACGACGGCGAGGGCTCGATCTTCGACGACGGCGTGGTGCCCCGCCGGCTCGTCACCACCAGCTCGCACTTCCACCGTGAGGCGGTCGGCTTCTCGCCGCCCAACGGCGTGCGGGTGCACGTCGCGGGCATCGACGTGGTCCGCGACGAGAACGGCCGGTTCGTCGTGCTCGAGGACAACGTGCGGATCCCGTCGGGCGTCAGCTACGTCATCGAGAACCGCCGCGCGATGACGCAGACGATGCCCGGCCTGTTCGCCGATCAGCGGGTCCACCCCGTCGATGGCTACCCGGAGCAGCTGCTCCGGGCGCTCAAGGCGGCCGCGCCGCACGGCGTCAAGGATCCGGTGGTCGCGGTGCTCACCCCGGGCGTCTTCAACTCCGCCTACTTCGAACACGCCCTGCTCGCGCGGCTCATGGGCGTCGAGCTGGTCGAGGGTCGCGACCTGGTGGTCTCCGGCAACGAGGTGCGCATGCGCACCACGTCCGGCGAGGAACCGGTGCACGTCATCTACCGCCGGGTCGACGACGAGTTCCTCGATCCGCTGCACTTCCGTGCCGACTCCGTCATCGGCTGCCCCGGGATCATGAACGCCGCCCGGGCCGGGATGGTCACGCTGGCGAACGCGGTCGGCAACGGCATCGCCGACGACAAGCTCGTCTACACCTATGTCCCCGACATGATCGACTACTACCTGTCGGAGAAGCCGATCCTCGACAACGTCGAGACCCATCGGCTCGACGACCGGGAGGTGCTGGCCGACGTCGTCGAACACCTCGACGAACTGGTCGTGAAGCCCACCGACGGCTCCGGAGGCAAGGGGATCGTCATCGGCCCGCGGGCCTCGGAGCGCGAGCTGGTCCGGCTCCGGCGCCAGATCGAGCACGACCCCCGCGGGTGGATCGCCCAGCGGCCGGTGATGCTCTCGACCTCGCCGACGTTCGTGGGTGACGGCCCGGCGCCGCGCCACATCGACCTGCGGCCGTTCGCCGTGCACGACGGCAACGAGGTCTGGTTGCTGCCCGGTGGCCTCACCCGCGTGGCGCTGCCCGAGGGGCAGCTGGTCGTGAACTCCTCCCAGGGCGGCGGTTCGAAGGACACCTGGGTGCTCGCCGACGCCGCGGACAACGGTGTTCCGGCCGTGCTGCCGACCGCCGCCGAGTTCATCCCGCCGGCCGGCCGTTCCGCGCACGCCGGTGGCGAGCGGGAGCCCGGGCCGGCGGCGGCGATGCACCAGCAACAGCAACAGCAACAGCAGTCGCGACGACGGCGGGACGCGTCGTGCTGAGCCGCATCGCGGAGTCCCTGTTCTGGATCGGTCGCTACGTCGAGCGCGCCGACGACACCGCCCGCATCCTCGACGCCGTGCTCTCCCGGCTGCTCGAGGACCCGTGGGCCGACGAGGACCGGTCCTGCCGACTGCTGCTCGACAGCCTCGGCGTGGAGGAGCCCGAAGAGGTCGAGCGGGTGACGTCGAACTACGCGCTCAACGTGCTCGCCTTCGACGAGACCTCACCGACGGCCATCGCCGGCGCGTGGACCGCGGCACGGGACAACGCCCGTGGCGCCCGCGAGGCCGTCTCCACCGAGATGTGGGAGTGCCTCAACACGACCTGGCAGGCGCTGCCGTCACGTCGCCGCGCGGCGGAACGGATCGGGTCGTACACCTACGTCGCCTACGTCCGTGAGCGCGCGGCGCTGCTCTCCGGTCTCGCGCAGTCGACGATGAGCCACGACGAGGGCTACCAGTTCGTGGTCCTCGGCCGTTCGATCGAGCGGCTCGACATGACCACCCGGTTGCTGTCCGTGCAGGCGCTCGACCCCGTGCACGGACCGAGCTGGACCACCCTGCTGCGCGCGGCGGGCGCCGAAGGGGCCTACTTGCGCTCGTTCGGTGCGAACGTCACCGCGCAGACCGCGGCCGAGTTCCTGTTGCTGGACAAGCTGTTCCCCCGCTCGGCGGTCGCGGCGCTGACCGATGCGGAGGACGCGCTGCTCGACATCGCCGGGCTCTCCACCAGCGAGGGCATCCGGCACTACGCGCGCGGCCCGGTCACCGACCCCGCACGGCGGTACATCGGCCAGGCCCGCACGCGCCTGGAGTACGCCGACACCAAGAACCTGCTCGCCGAACTGCCCGGCCTGTTGCGGTCGCTGCAGGACGCCGGCGGACGGAGTTCGCTCGCCGTCACGCGGCGGTTCTTCCAGCACGGCAACACCGTCCAGTGGGTGCACGAAGGAGTATGAGTCCGAGTTGACCGTTGCATCCAGCAACATCCAGGCCGCTGCCCCCTGGCGGCTCGCCATCGTCCACGAGACCCGTTTCGACTACGAGGGTCCGACCCTCACGTCGTACAACGAGGCGCGGCTGACCCCGCTGACGACCTCCCGTCAGTCGGTCACCGACGCGACCCTCGAGATCTCGCCCAGGCCGGGCGTGGTCCACCGCTACTGGGACTACTGGGGAACGCTGGTCTCCGCGTTCGACCTGTCCGAGCCGCACACGGTGCTCGAGGTCGTGTCCCGGTCGACGGTCGAGACCAACGACGCGTTGCCCGCACCCGACACGGTCGACTGGGACGAACTGACGTCGTCGGCGAAGACCGACGCCTACGCCGAGCTGCTCGCCGTGACGCCCCGCACCGAGGTCGACGCCGCGACGGTCGAGGCGCTGGCCGCCGACGCCCGTGACGTCTCGCCCTCGGTCGCGGCGCGCATCATCGCCGACCGCGTCCGCGAGAACGTCGAGTACGTCCCGGGTTCCACCGAGGTGCAGACCGGTGCGCAGGAGGCGTGGAACCAGCGGGCGGGCGTCTGTCAGGACATCGCGCACCTGACGATCGGGGTGCTGCGCGCGGTCGGTGTGCCCGCCCGGTACGTCTCGGGCTACCTGCACCCCGACCAGGACGCGCCGATTGGCGAGCAGTCCTCCGGGCAGTCGCACGCGTGGATCGAGTGGTGGTCCGGGGCCTGGTGGGGGTACGACCCCACCAACCGGATGCCCGCCGGTCACGGTCACGTCATCGTCGGGCGCGGCCGCGACTACACGGATGTCCCGCCGCTCAAGGGTGTCTACAGCGGCCCGCCCTCCACACACGTCGACGTCGGCGTCCAGGTCACCCGCCTGTCCTGAGCGGCCCGGACCAATTGTGTAGCAGGCATTGTCGCAGTACGCTGACACGATGACTGCGACACAGTTCTCGTGGGCGGAGCGACGGGCGCTGCGCTGGATGGGTCGTCGCGGATCCGGGCTGCAGCCGTCGGAACCGGCGTTCCAGCTGCTCGGTGCCCGGTTGTCCGTGCGCTGGTGGGCGGGCTGGGCGACCTACCTGCCACTGACCGTGGTGTTCGTGGGCTGGATCGGCTGGTGGTCACCGGACCGCCGCGCCGACCAGCCGGTGATCGAGACGGTCCTGCTGTCGCTGGTCCCCGTCGTGGCGTTCGGGCTCGTGCAGATCGCCTTCGTCGAAGCGTGCCGCCGTGGTGTCCGCCGGATCGCGGTGACCCTGCCCCACCGGGTGAGCCGACCCCAGCAGGTCTCGGTGTGGACGGTGCTCGGTCGGCTCGCGAGCGCCGCCGTCGCGATCGCGGTCGTCGGGCACGTGGTCATCGTCGTGGTGCTCCTGGAACGCGCCACCACGGCCGACGGCGTCGCCTACGGCGTCGGCATCGCGGTGATCGCCGCGATCGTGGCCCTCACCCTGCGGCAGGTGCTGCGGCGGCCGACGATCGCGGTCGACGACACCGCGCTCGCGGTCGACGAGCGGCTGCGCGCCACCGACGCCCTGCTCGCCCTGTGGCCGGTGTACTTCGCCGCGTTCGGGTTGACCGGCGCGATGGACCTGGGCCGCTCGGGGGCCGCGGGCCTCGTCCTGGTGCTCAGCACGGTGTTGATGATCAGTGGCTCGTTCATCGGGTTCAGCCACCCGAACGAGCGCGCCCGGTTCGGCCGCGGCGGGATCTGGGGTCCCGCGTGATCGTCGTCGACGCCACCTCACCGACGCCGCCGTTCGAACAGATCCGCGCCCAGTTCGCGGGGCAGATCGCGGGCGGCGAGCTGGTGGCGGGAACCCGGTTGCCGACCGTGCGCCGGCTGGCCGAGGACCTC
Source organism: uncultured Jatrophihabitans sp. (assembly GCA_964252095.1). Lineage (GTDB taxonomy): Bacteria > Actinomycetota > Actinomycetes > Mycobacteriales > Jatrophihabitantaceae > CAXUNA01. The sequence continues at coordinate 5,269 of CAXUNA010000295.1, forward strand.
GGCGTGGCGGTCAACACCGTCGCCCGTTCCTACCGCGAGCTCGAGGCGGCCGGCCTCATCGAGACCCGCGGCCGGGCGGGCAGTGTCGTCACCGCGGGTGGTGACACCGCGCGGGAGCGGTTGCGCGACGAGGCCCAGCGCTACGCCGCCCTCGCCCGTGAGATCGGTTCCACGCCGGCGGAGGCGTTGCGCTACATCACCGCCGCGCTCGGACCGGCCGCCGACTGACTCGGGTCAGGGGACCAGCACCACGCGGTGACCGGCGACGGGGTCGGCCGCCCACACCTGCGCCACGTCGGCGAG
>CAXUNA010000296.1:0-5521 GCA_964252095.1 uncultured Jatrophihabitans sp.
CGTCGGCGGCCGCCCGGCGGGTGTAGGCGAGCAGGGCGGTCGTGGGCGAGGGGCGGACGTCGTGGGAATCGGCTGAGCCGATCAGTGCTTCGAGATCGACCGGGTGCGACGGCTGCGCGCGCCGTTCGGGCGCCGCGACGGTGGCCGGCTGCCGGTCGGAGTCTCCCGTGATGCCGTCCACCTGGTACGACAGCGCGTATTGCTCCTTGGCGAAGAAGCCCATCACCCCGCCGCGGCGCACCCGGTCGACATCGAGGAAACGGACCGGTACCGGATGTTCCGCCGCGATCTGTTCGACCAGCCTGTCGAGGTCAGGACCTTCGCGGTGCTGGACGCCTGGCTCAGACGAACGGGTCACGGACATCGGTGACGTCTCCCAGGGATTCGATGTGGGCGTTGCCGGAGGTGATCTCGGCGAACGACAGAACGGCGAGATCGGGGATCGCCATGGCGACCAACGCGTGCAGCGGTCGTCGGATGGGTGGAGCGCACACCAACACCGGCGAGCGGCCGGCCTCGGTCGTCGTGCGGTAGAGGTCCTGCACCCGGTCGACGACGTGCTCCCCGAGCCCTGGCGGTAGCAGCAACTGTGCGCCGTGCTCGCCGGGCCGCAGGGACTCGAGCATCGTCTGCTGGATCCGCGCGTCGACGGTGAGGACGTCGAGTCGACCGTCCCGGGCGTGCCGTTCGACGATGCCGGGCGCCACGGCGAGCCGAGCGGCCTCGATCAGCCGATCGGGGTCGGTGCCACCCTTGGCCGCGACGGGCAGGGCCTCGAGGATGCGGACGAGGTCCCTGACCGCGACGCCCTCGTCGAGCAGCCCGTGGAGGACGCGCTGTACCTCGCCGAGGGTCAGGACGGCGGGCGTGACGTCCTCCACCACCGTGGGGTGCGTGCGGCGGACCGCCGCGACCAGCGCCGCTGTCTCCTCGCGGCCGAGCAACCGCGAGGCGTGCGTCTTGACCACTTCGGAGAGGTGGGTGATCACCACGGAGCTGCGGTCGACCACCGTGGCACCCAGTAGTTGGGCCTGCGACTGCAGTTCCGAAGGGATCCACTTGCCTTCGACGCCGAACACCGGTTCGCGCCCGACCCGGCCCGGAAGGCCTTCGAGACCCTCGCCGATCGCGAGCACCGTGCCGGGCGGTGCCTGCCCGCGGGCGACCTCGACGCCGTTCACGCGGATGGCGTAGGTCGACGCCGGGAGCATCACATCGTCACGTGTCCGCACGGCCGGCATCACTGTGCCCAGCTGACGCACCAGCGCCCGGCGGAGGGACTTGACGCGATCGATCAGGTCGGCTCCCGACGCGTTCGCCAGGGAGACCAGGTCCCCGGCGAGTACGAGCTCGAGAGGGTCAATCGATGCATCCTGCAACAGTGACTCCGTGCTGTCGGGATCCGGTGCGGTGGCGTCGGTGCTCGTCTCCTCGGTGGCCTCGGCGGCGGGCTTCATCCGCGCCGCGACGACCAGGAGGGAGACGCCGATCAGGATGAACGGGAACTTCGGGATCCCAGGCACGAGACACAGCACCAGCGCCGCAGCGCCGGCGATGCGCAACGCGCGTCGCTGGCCGCCGATCTGCCTCGCGACGACAGAGCCGAGGTCGTCCTCGTCCGCCGATCGGGTGACGATCAGACCGGTCGAGACGGACAACAGGAGTGCGGGGATCTGGGACACCAACCCGTCGCCGACGCTCATCAACGCGTAGGTGTTGAGTGCGCTGCTCACGTCCATGCCGCGGGAGATGACACCGATCGCGACTCCGCCGACGAGGTTGACGATCGTGATGATGATGGCAGCGATCGCGTCGCCCTTGACGAACCGGGTCGAGCCGTCCATCGACCCGTAGAAGTCGGCCTCCGCCGAGATCTCTCGTCGTCGTCGTCGAGCCTCCGTCTCGTTGATCGTTCCCGAGTTGAGGTCGGCGTCGATGGCCATCTGCTTGCCGGGCATCGCGTCGAGGGTGAAACGGGCGCCGACCTCGGCGACGCGAGCGGCGCCGTTCGTGATCACGACGAATTGGATGACCAGCAGGATGACGAAGATGACCAGGCCGATGATCAGTGACCCGCCGACGACGAAGTGACCGAACGCATCGATGACCTTGCCGGCGTAGCCGTCCGACAGCACCAGGCGGGTGGCGGAGATGTTGAGCGCCAGCCGGAACAGGGTCGCGACGAGAAGCAATGACGGGAAGCTCGAGAACTCCAGTGCCTTGCGCACGTACATGCTCACCAGCACGACGACGAGGGCCGCGGTGATGTTGACAGCGATGAGCAGGTCGAGCACGAAGGTCGGTACCGGGACGACCATCATGACGACGATCAGGACGACACCCAGGGGGACCACGAAACGGCTGATGCGTCCCACGGACGGGCCACCACCCTTCGACGCCGCGTCGCCGTCGCGCCAGCGGTGCGGTCGTTCGGTCGTGGGGATCCTCCCCGGGGGTGCCGTCCTGGCAACCCCACCATCGGCGGCGGAGCGGTCGACCTGAGCCGTGGGTGCGGCGGGGCCGGTCTCAGACCGCTGGTGGTCCTACGGCGACCGCTGACGGCACCCGGTGCGTCCCCGCAGTGGAACCCCGGCGGCGCAGCTTCATCAGGAACGCGAGCACGACTGCGACGGCGTGGAACAGGTCACCGGGGATCTCCTCGCCGACTCGACAGCTGCGGTGGAGTGCCCGGGCGAGCGGGATGTCGGCGACGATCGGGACCCGGTGTTGCTCGGCGATGCTCCGCAGTCGAGCGGCCACGTGGTCGCTACCCCGCGCCACGACGCGCGGAGCTCCACGTGCCGGGTCGTACCGCAGCGCCACGGCGACGTGCGTCGGGTTGACGATGAGGACGTCGGCGTCCTGGGTGTCCCGGAACATGCGGTTGCGGGTCAACGCCACGGCACGGGACCGACGAGCACCGCGCATCGCCGGGTCACCCTCGCTGTTCTTGAACTCGTCGCGAATTTCCTGCTTGGTCATCTTCAGCGACTTGTTGTTGCGCTTGCGGACGACCGCGTAGTCGACCGCCGCGAGGAGAACGCCGGCCACCGCAGCCCAGCGCACCAGCGTGAGCAGCCCGGACGTCGCCACCTCCAGCAGCGTGGCGAGGGGCATCGAGCCGCTCGCAGCGAGTGACGGAACGAGGTGCCGCACCGCCATCCACACCACGAGGCCCAGCGCGACGGACTTCAACAGGGCCTGGGTGGCGGCCCAGACGCCGTGCGGACCGAACATCCGCTTGACCCCTGACAACGGGTTCAGTCGGCTGAATTTGGGTGCCCACACCTTTGGCGCAAAGGCGAAGCCACCTTGTGCGAGGACAGCGGCCACGGCGATGAACAGCACCAGGGCGCCCACGGGCAGGGCGGTCGATGCCACGCTCCAGCCGACACCCCGCAGGAGGGCGATCGCCCTGGCGGGATCGGGCCCGGCACTGATGTCGCGGACCCGTCCGAGAAGTTCCGCAGAACGCTGCATCGTGCGGCGACCCACCCACGGCAGCACCCAGCTCGCGGCCAACATCGCCACCCAGGCACCGAACTCAGGAGTGTTGCCGACCTCGCCCTTCTGCCGCGCCTCCTTCCGCCGCCGCGGTGTGGCCTTCTCGGTGCGGTCTTCGCTGCCTGCCATGCCGGCCCGCTGTCTACCCGGTCACGACGTCGAACAGGTCCACGACCTGCCCGGCGGTGCCGCGTACGACGTCGGGCAGCAGCCGGAACGTCAGTCCCACCAGGCCCAGGGTCATGACGATCTTGAGGGGGAAGCTCAGACTGAACGCGTTGAGCTGGGGCGCAATCCGGTTCAGCAGTCCGAGGGCGATGTCGGCGAGGAACAGCACCACGACCATCGGTCCGGCGATCTGCAGCGCGGCCAGGAACAACTGGGTCAGACCGTGGGTGAACGCGCGGGCCAGCGTGTCCGCGGGGAGACCGCCGTCGAGCGGGACGGCGTCGAAGCACCGGAGGAACCCGAGCAGCAGGACCTGATGTGCCGGCGTCACGAGCAGCAGGACCGTCGCGAGCAGACCGTGGAACCGCCCGAGGATGGAGGTGTTGGTGTTCCCCATGGGGTCGAACGCGAACGCCAGCGAGAATCCGCCGACGACATCGAGCAGGTTGCCGGCGCTCTCGACGGCGGCGAAGAGCAGACGTGTTCCGAATCCCAGCGCGGCACCGGTGCCGATCTGCAGGGCGGCCGACGTCAGGAAGGCGCCGGTGTCGTCGACGGCGGGCGTGGCGGCATCGATCGTGGGAGCGACGACCACGGCGAGAAGCACCCCGAACACCACCTTGACCGTGCGGGGCAGTCCGGCTGTCGCGAACGGCGGGGCGACGAAGACCCACGCGGTGGTACGCAACGACGCCAGCAGGACGACCGCGAGGGTCTGCTCGGCCAACGTGACGGTCACAGGTCAGCTCAGCAGACCCGGGAGCTGGTCGACCAGGTCGTGGGTGAAGGAGACCAGGCTGTGCAGCATCCAGCTTCCGGTGAGCAGCAGGGCCACGCCGCAACCGATGGCCTTCGGGACGAAGGCCAGCGTGAACTCCTGGATCTGGGTGGCGGACTGGAACAACGACACCGCAAACCCTATGACCAGGGCGGTGACCAGAACCGGCGCAGAGAGCTTCGCGGCGACCAGCATGAACTGCATCGCGATGTGGACGATCTGACTGTCGGTCACGGGACACCACCGGGGGAGGAGGAAGGGGCACAGAAACGTGGACGGCCGGGTGCTAGCCGGTGTTGTAGGACGACACGATCGACGTCACGACCAGACCCCAGCCGTCGACCACGACGAACAGGAGCAGTTTGAAGGGCAGGGAAACAGAAACCGGCGGCAGCATCATCATCCCGAGCGACATCAGCGAGGACGACACCACGAGGTCGATCACGAGGAACGGGAGGTAGATGACGAAGCCGATGATCATGGCCGATCGGAGCTCCGACAGCACGAAGGCCGGGATCAAGGTCGACGTGTCGACGTCGGCGGCCTGTGCCGGGTTCGGCAGGTGGCCAGCGCGGAGCATGAGGGCGATCTCGTCGGGCCGGGTGTGCGCGAGCATGAACTCGCGCAGGGGAGCGAGGCCGTCGGCGAAGGCCTGGTCGCGCGTCTTGGTTCCGGCGAAGTAGGGCTGGATCCCGTTGTCGTTGATCTTCGTCCAGGTCGGTCGCATGACGAACGCTGAGAGGAACAGGGACAACCCGGCGAGGACCTGATTCGGCGGCACCGTGGTCAGGCCCAGCGCGTTGCGGGTCAAGGACAGCACCACGAAGATCTTCGTGAAACTGGTCGTCATGAGCAGGATCGAGGGCGCCACGGACACCACGGTGATCAACAGCAGGACCGACATCGACGTGCTGGGCTTTTCACCGACGTCGATCGTGACGCTTCCGTCGCCGCCTGCCGTCGGCGCGGTCGGAGCCGTCGGTGAGGTGGGGGCCGTCACCGCGGTGGGTGCGGCCGAGGGGGCCACGGTGGTCGACGTGGCGGTCGGTGCGGCCGGCACCGGCGTGGGCG
>CAXUNA010000297.1:0-5503 GCA_964252095.1 uncultured Jatrophihabitans sp.
GCCGCGGAGTTCGCCGCGGCCGGCGTCGCGGTGATGGTGAGCCCGGGGGCGGCGGTGCGCACGCTCGGCGACAAGGCCGCGGCCTACGACAGCGGGCTCGAGCTCGGCCTGCCGATGGCGCGCACCCACGTCGTCTCGGACGCGCCCGGGTTCCGCCGGGCCTACGAGACCCTGCGCGCCGAAGGCTTCCGGGTGTGCATGAAACCCGCCGTGGACCACGGCGCCAAGGGGTTCCGCATCCTCGACGACGGCGTCGGCGACTACGCGGACCTGCTCGCGGTACCGGGCCCGCACATCCACCCCGACGACGTCGAACGCCGGATCGGTGCACGCGGCACCATTCCCCCGTTGCTCGTCAGCGAGTACCTCGGTGGCGACGAGATCAGCGTCGACGTGCTGTCCGACGACGGCGACCTGCTGGCCGCGATCCCCCGGTCCAAGGGCGGGCCGCAGTGGACCCGCCAGCTGGTCGACGACGTCGACACCCTCGAGATCACCGAGCGGGTCACCAAGGGCTACCGGCTGCGGTACCTGTCCAACGTCCAGGTCCGCTACGGCGACGACGGCCGCGCCCGGCTGCTCGAGGTGAACACCCGCGCGGCGTCCGGGCTGTTCCAGTCGGCCGCCAGCGGGTTGAACCTGCCGTACCTCGCGTTGCGGCTGCTGCTCGACGGCGTGGTCGAGGTCCCCGCGCCGCGGTTCGGCGCCACGGTGATCAGTTACAACGAGGCCGTCGAGGCCGTCCTGCCCTGGTGACGCGCTCGGGGGACGTGCCGCACGAGCTCGTGCAGCACGTCCCCGGAGCGGCGGGGGCTCAGCGGTCGGCGCCGGTGTACTCGATCATGCCGCGGATGTTCTTGCCGTCGCGCATGTCCTGGTAGCCCTGGTTGATGTCCTCGAGCTTGTACTTGGTGGTGACCAGGCCGTCGAGGTTGAGCTGACCCGCCTGGTAGAGCGAGAGCAGCGCCGGGATCTCGGCCCGCGGGTTGCTGCCGCCGAAGATCGCACCCTGCAGGTCCTTCTGCAGCAGGGTCAGCTCGAACAGGCTGAGCTTGACGTCCAGGTTCGCCGCGCTGCCCATGCCGGTGACGACCGAGCGGCCGCCCTTCGCCGTCAGCGTCAGGGCTTCCTGCACGTTCTCGCCCTGGATGTCGCCGACGGTGATGATGACCTTCTCGGCCATCCGGCCGAGCGTGAGGTCACGGACGCCCTCGGTGGCCTCGGCCGCGCTGGCGTAGGTGTGGGTGGCGCCGAACTCCATGGCCCACTCGCGCTTGTTCGCCACCGGGTCGATGACCACGACCCGCTTCGCCCCCGCGGCCGCCGCGCCCTGCACCGCGTTCATGCCGACGCCACCGGCACCCATGACCACGACGGTCTCGCCGGGACGGACGTCGGCGACCCGGGTGGCCGAACCCCACCCGGTGGTGACACCGCAGCCGACGAGCGCCGCCACGTCGAGCGGGATGTCGGCGTCGACCTTCACGACCGACGCCTGGTGCACCGTGATGTACGGCGAGAACGTGCCGAGCAGGCACATCTGGATGACGTTCTGGCCGCGGGACTGCACCCGGAAGGTGCCGTCGCTGATCGCCTCGCCGGTGAGCAGGCCGGCGCCGAGGTCACACAGGTTCTGGTGGCCGTTCGAGCACGGCGGGCACATGCCGCACGCGGGGATGAAGGCGGTGACCACGTGGTCGCCCTCCTGCAGCGCGGTGACACCCGCCCCGACCTTCGTCACCACTCCGGCGCCCTCGTGGCCGCCGATCACCGGACACGCAATGGGCGTGCCCCCGGTGACGAGGTGTTCGTCGGAGTGACACAGGCCGGAGGCGGCCAGCTCGACCGTCACCTCCCCGGCCTGCGGGTCACCGACCTCGATCTCCTCGACCGACCACTCGGCCCCGATCTCCCACAGCACTGCACCCTTGGTCTTCATCTGGTTCTCCCCACGCCGACGTCGTGAACGGTGGTGATCGTGGCACAGGTCGGCGACGAAGACCCCACGTCGATCCGCCCCACGGCTCAGCTGTACGCGACCACCAGCCGGTCGGTCACGCTCTGCGCGGGGGCGCGCACGCTCAGCCGGTGCGTGGTGTTGCTCCACGTCCAGTACGCCGCCGAGACCTTGACGCCGTTGATCCGCACCGCGAGTGGCGCCGTCGCGTCGGTGAACGTCACCGTCCACGCCCGCTGCGCCACCTGCCCGGTGAACGTCCCGACGGCCGGGGCGATCGTCACGGTGTTCGCCTTCAGGCTGACCCTGGTCGTGGCGGACTGCGTCGAGTTCGTGGTGCCGTCGTCCTCGTACAGCGAGCTCGTGCCGTCGCTGCCCTGTGCAACGGTCACCGTGGCGGCCGTCAGCGGGTTCTGCGCGTCGTTCGTGACGTTCCCCGTGCGGGTGGTGACGATGCCACCGGACTTCACGAACACCGGCATGGTGCCGAGGTTCGTCGTGATCTTCGCGGTGGTGCCGCCCTGGTAGGTCCGGCCGGTGAACCAGTCGGTCCAGGTGCTGCCCGCCGGGAACCAGACCGACGTGGTGGCCGTCGTCCCCGGCGTGGTCACCGGGGCGACCAGCACGTCGGGCCCGTACAGGTACTCCGAGTCGGCCTGGGCGTACGCCTCCTGCTGGTCGGGGTACTGCAGGTACAGCGGCTGGGTGATCGGCGCACCGGTCACCTTGGCCCGCTGCGCCAGCGTGTACGTGTACGGCACGAGGCTCTCGCGCAGGTTCAGGAACTTGTCCGCCGAGCTCTCCGCGTCCGCGCCGTACTGCCACGGCAGCCGGTCGCTGTGGTTGGAGTGCAACCGGTCGATCGGCTGGAAGGTGCCGAACTGCACCCAGCGGGCGTAGAGGTCGTCGGCGAGCTTGGTCGAGCCCGGCTCGGCACCCGGCTGCTGCGTACCGCCGGTGTGACCGCCGATGTCGTGGCTGATCGACGGCAGCCCGGTGGCCGCGGACTCGCCGGGCGTGTACCCGACCTCGTCGGCGAGCGTGGCCCAGTCCGAGGTCGTGTCACCGGTGAAGTGCAGGGTGGTCCGCTTGTCGGCCCACGGCCCGGTCGCCGCCGGCGTCACGTTGCCGTAGCCGCCGGTCTCGAGCGTGCCGTACGCCCGGGAGAACGCGAAGCCGCGGTCCATGGTCTTCGAGGTGTAGTCGGCGTACGCCTGGTTGATCCACGCGTCGCCGGTGACGCCGGCGAGGCTCGAGGTCGAGGAGTCGCAGCACCAGTCCAGCCACCACAGATCGTTGCCGGCGGCCTGCATCTGGTCGTGCAGCGAGAGGTACGCGGCGAGCTGGTCGGGGTCACCGAAGTCGAAGACGTAGCAGTCGCCACCGCCGCCGCCACACCCACCGGGCTGCAGTTTGCCCTTGGCGATCGCCTGCGCGGCCGCGAACTGCGGGTCCGAGGCCAGGATGCTCGGGTGGATGTTGAGTGACGTGTGCAGACCCTGGCCGTGCGCCCACGCGAAGTACGCCGACGGGTCGGGGAACTTGCTGGTGTCGATCTCCCACCCGTTCCACTGGTTCGGGACCTTGAAGTCGGTGTCCGTGACGAGCACGTCGAGCGGCACGCCCTCGCTGCGGAACTTCGGCAGGATGGTGTCCTCGTAGTCGGCCGCGCTGCGGTCGTAGTACTCGGAATACCACGTGCCGTACGCCCACCGCGGGAGCAGCAGGGCGGGGCCGGTCAGCGTGGACAGATCCTGCAGCGCGGCGTTGTAGTTCGTGCCGTACCCGAAGACATAGCCGTCCTGATAGGCCTTTCCGCCGTGCGAGGACCGCTGCGTCACCGTGCGGGTCGACGGGTCGTAGACGGCCGAGGGCGTGTCGTCGATGAGCGACCAGCCGTCCTGGTAGAGCAGGCCGGGGTTGGTGAGGGCCGAGCCGTCGACGCCGTCCATGCTGCGGCGGTAACCGCCGAGCGGGGCGTGCGGGTTGTGCAGCGGCGCGTCGGAGGCCGCGAACGCCACGGTGTCGACGTTGACGTTGCAGCTGGCGTCGGTGGGGCAGCCGAGCACGACCTGGTTCGTCCCGGCCGCGAGCTTCACCGGGATGCTCTGGATGCGCCAGGCGTCCCAGCTGCTGGTGGGGGCCAGGGTGATCTTCGCAGCGGCGGCCGACCCGACCCGCACGGTCGCGGTGCGGGTCTGGACCGCCTGCGCACCCGCCACCGAGTTGGCGTACCGCAGCTGCAGGGCGTACGTGCCCGCCGCCGGGACGCCGGTGAGGGTGATCGTGTCGCTCGCGCCGGCCTTCTCCAGCCCTCCGACGAAACCCTTGCCGGAGTAGCCGTTGTGGTCGAACGCGAGCTTGCCGCCACCGGTCAGCGCGCCCGTGTCGGCCTCGCACACGGTGCCGAACGCGCACGGCGTGACGGCGGGCGGTGCCACCGGCGGGTAGTCCGCACCGGTGGCGAGCAGCGCGACGTTGTCGAGGTTGATGTCACCGGAGTCCGACGCGGTGCGGGAGATCGTGACGGTGTGCGTGCCGGCACCGAGGGTCAGCGCCGCCCGGGCCACGTCCCACGTGTCCCAGGTCGCCGTCGGCGGGAGTGTCAGTGTGGTCGCGGCACCACCGTCGGCGGACACCGACAGCGTGCGGGTGGTGATCTTGCCGTCGCCGCCCTGGTTGTTGGCGTACCGCGTGGCGAGGTCGTAGGTCCCGGCCTTCGCGACGGTGACGCTGAACGTCGCCGAGTTGCCGGTCTGTTCGAAGCCCGCGACAAAGCCGCTGCCGCTGTAGCCGGAGTGGTCGGTGGCGAGCTTCAGCCCGGAGGTGTCGAGGTCCTCCGCCTCGCACCGGGCGCCGACGGTGCACGCGGGCGCGGCGCTCTGCGTCCACGGCGCGGCGGTGATCTGCTGCCCGCCGTCGTCGAGGGTGACGGTGAGGTTCGTGGCGGTGAACGGTCCGGAGCCGACCTGGTAGCGCAGCGTGACGACGTTCGTGTCGATCGTCAGCCAGCCCGCGACCACCTTCGAGGTGTACGCGGGCTTGGCGAAACCGTCGCGGCCGACCGCGTTGAAGGTCGCCGCGTCGAGGAAGGTCGCGTCGCCCGCGTACTCGGTGCGGATCAACGTCGGCGACAGCACCTCGAAGCGGGCGTTGCCCGACACGATCGCCTTCTTGGCCGCGGTCACCGGTGCGGCGTCGGCGGTCTGGGGCACGGCGACGGCGAGACCGAGGCCGAGCACGGCGGCGGTCGCGGCCGCCACGGCGAGGCGGCCGCGCGAGCGGGAGGAACGGATCACAGAGCGACTCCATGGAGAGGGGGGACGGACATCGTGCGTGGGAACGGACTGGTGGTGCGGTCGGGAGCCGGTGGCTGGGCGCGGTCGGCGAACCGCCCGGGTTCGGTGAGCACCAGGCTGAGCGCGCCGACAAGGGAGGACCGCTCGCCCAGCGGCGAGACCGTGAGCTCGACCGGCGACCCGAACGGCAGCGCGGCGAGTTCGGCCCGGATCGTGTCGAATTTATCGAAAGCGGCCCGGACCTTCT
>CAXUNA010000298.1:0-5484 GCA_964252095.1 uncultured Jatrophihabitans sp.
GACCGGGATCGACGGCGCGCGAGCCGTCACCGACGACGAGCAGCACCGGCGCATCGGCACCGCCGGAACCGAACTGTTGCACGATGCGCTGGTTGGTCTCGTACCCCGGTTGACCCGGCAGGCCGAACTCGTAGCTCAGCGCGCTGGTGGCGTGGGGAGCGCCGAACCCGCCGAGTGCGGCGAGCAGCAGCCAACCCGCGACCACCCACCACCGGTGGGTGACGACGAACCGCGCGAGGGTCTCCACCGGGGTGGCGTACCCACCTCACCGGGAACGGGTCAGCGCGCGCGACTGCGGTGGCTGTTCACCCAGCTGGTCGCGACGGCCTCGGTCTCCGCCGGTGTGAGCGGAGGGACCAGCTCGAGCGGGTCGGGTCGGCAGCGCAGCCCGTCGATGAGCATCCGCAGGTACCGCTCGTAGACGTCGGGGCGGACCTCGGCGCTGTGGTCGGCGAGCTCGGTGAGCATGAAGTGGATCGTGAACAGGTCCGAGGTGGTGACGTCGGACCGCACCAGGCCTCCGCGCCGGGCGCGGTCGAGCAGGCTGTCGACCAGCGGGACGATCCGCGCGGCGACCGCCTCCTGGTGCTGCCCCTTGCCGGCGCTCAGGGCGGCGTCACGCAGACCGCGGTTGGCGACGTGCGCGGCGAGCCCGCGCGTCATCATCTGCACGAGCGCCTGCCACGGGTCGTCGTTCGCGAGGCACTGCTCGATCAGCTCGGCGTACCCCTCGAGCGGGCCGGCGAGCGCGGCGTCGACCAGCTCGTCCTTGTCCGGGAAGTGGCGGTAGACCGTGCCGACACCGACGCCGGCGTGGTGGGCGACGTCGTTGAGGGTCAGGGCGAGCCCGCGCTCGGCGAGCAGCTCCCGCGCGGCATCGAGGATGCGCTGCCGGTTCCGCTCGGCGTCACGACGCAGCGGACGGACGTCGGTGTCGTCCCCCGCGGTCGTCTCGCGTGTCGGCGTCGTCACACGTCCCACCCTACGTAACCGGATTCGTTCTATCCACTTCCGGGGTACCGTGGATCCGGAATCACACTATCCACTTTTGCACGGAGGGGCGTCATGCCGCCGAGTTCTGTTGATGTCAGCAAGCAACCCCAGGTCCGGGAGGACGCCCCGGCGCCCTCGGCCCGGCCGACGTGGCTCACCAACCGGTGGCTCGCACTCGCCGTGCTCGCCCTGGCGCAGCTCATGGTGGTGCTCGACGCCACCGTCGTGAACATCGCGCTGCCCAGCGCGCAGGCCGACCTGGCCTTCTCCAACGACAGCCGCCAGTGGGTCGTCACCGGCTACGCGCTCGTGTTCGGCAGCCTGCTGCTGCTCGGCGGGCGGCTGTCCGACTTCTTCGGCCGTCGACGGATGTTCATCATCGGCGTCATCGGCTTCGCGCTGGCGTCGGCCCTCGGTGGTGCGGCGCAGAACTTCCCGATGCTGCTCGCCGCCCGTGCCCTGCAGGGCGCCTTCGGCGCCGCGCTGGCACCGGCTGCCCTCGCGCTGCTCTCGACGACGTTCACCGAGGCGAAGGACCGCGCCAAGGCGTTCGCGATCTTCGGTGCCATCGCCGGTGCCGGCGGTGGAGCCGGTCTGCTGATCGGTGGCGTGCTCACCGAGTACCTGTCCTGGCGCTGGTGCCTCTACGTCAACCTGGTGATCGCCGCGCTCGCTCTCGTCGGCGCCGCGTTCGTCCTGCGTGACGACACGCCCACCACCCGGCCCAAGCTCGACCTTCCCGGCGCGACGACGGCGGTGGTCGGCCTGGTCGGTGTGGTCTACGGCCTCGCGAACGCGGAGAGCAAGGGGTGGAGCAGCCCGCTCACGATCGTGCCGATCGTCGTCGGCCTCATCGTCCTCGCGTTGTTCGTCGTGATCGAGGAGCGCTCGAGCCACCCGCTGCTGCCGATGCGGGTCGTGCTCGACCGCAACCGGGGCGGGGCGTACCTCACCCTGGCCATCGCGGGCATCGGCATGTTCGGTGTCTTCCTGTTCCTGACCTACTACCTCACCGGCATCCTGGGGTTCAGCCCGGTGCAGACCGGCACGGCGTTCCTGCCGATGCTCGGTGTGCTAATCGTCGTGGCCACGGTCGCGGGTTCCACGTTGGTGCCGCGCATCGGACCGCGTCCAATGGTGCCGATCGGCGCGCTCATCGCCGCCGGCGGCATGGCGTTGATGACCCGCGTCGAGCTGGACAGCACCTACACGGGCGGCGTCCTCATCCCGTTGCTGCTCATCGGCGCCGGTCTCGGCTTCGTCTTCGCGCCGGTGCAGAACGCCGCCACGAGCGGGGTTTCCGCCGACGACGCCGGTGTGGCCTCGGCCATGATCAACACCGTCCAGCAGGTCGGTGGTTCGATCGGCACCGCGCTGCTGAGTTCGTTCGCGGCCACGGCGGCGGCGAACTACGCGATCGGCAAGACGCCGTCGCAGAGCCTGGTCGCCCTCGCCACCCTGCACAGCTACCACGTCGTGTTCTGGTGGTCGGCGGCGTTCTTCGCGGCCTGCGCCGTGGTCGCCGCGCTGGTCTTCCGGAGCGGTCCGATCCAGGTCGACCCCGACGCGGACCCGGTCATCGCGCACTGACCTGCTCGCTCGAACGCCCGCGCCCGACACCTCGTGGGGCGCGGGCGTTGTGCGTTCCGGTGGCGGCGCCTCGGCCCGCACGCGGGTCGGTTCACGTACGGTCACGGCATGACCCTTGCGTCCCCCGCGCCGGCGACCGCCCTCGAGCTGCCGCTCTCGGCGGCGCTGCGCGTGGCGACGGCCCCGGCGCACGCGCAGGCCGAGGGTTCCTCGTTCGTCGCCGACCTGCTCGGCGGCGTCCACCCGCTCGCGGCCTACACGGCGCTGGTGGCGCAGAACCACGCGATCTACACGGCGTTGGAGGCGGTCACGCCGCGATGGCGTGACGACGTCGTGGCCGGACCGTTCGTCCTCGACGCGTTGCTGCGCTTACCGTCGCTGGAACGCGATCTCGCGGCTCTGCTGGGGCCGGTGTGGCGCACCGCCGCCGCGGGAATGGTGCAGCCAGCAACGGTTGCGTACGTCGAGCACCTGCACGACGTCGCCGGCGGCTGGGCGCCGGGCTTCGTCGCCCACCACTACGTGCGGTACCTCGGTGACCTCTCCGGGGGCCAGGTGGTCGGCCGCCGGATGGGGGAGCTGTTCGGCCCCGCCGGCTCCTCGGCGACGTCGTTCTACGCGTTCGCGGCCATCCCGAAGATCAAGCCGTTCCGCGACGACTACCGCGCCCGCCTCGACGCGCTCCCGCTCGAGGGTGACGAGCGGCGCCGGATGCTCGACGAAGCGGTGCTCGCATTCGAGTTGAACCGGGCGGTGTTCGTGGATCTCGCCGCGTTCGCCGCGGGTCTCTGACGCTCGCGCGCTCCGCGAGCAGACCGGTTCCGACCACCTGGACGTCACGACCCGGCGTGACGGCTCGGTCGAGCGGGAGCGGAGTACTGACTCACCCCCGATCGGCGCCGACTTCTCGAGTCGTCTCCCGGTCTCCCGCGCCGTTCTGCGTCGGTTCCGAGAGAACTGCTGGTAGCGGTACCCGACCTGCTCGGGTGGTCCGGTTGACCAGATCGGCCTGCTGCGTCGACCTGCGTTCCGCTCGCTGTCTGCCCTTCTGTGGTCGCCTCTCGCTGTTGCGAAAGCCAGGAGGTCGCTGGTCTTTTCTCTTGCGCATCCTGCCGTGTTCGATGAGAATCGAACGCATGCAGCACGACGCCTCCTCCTTCGCTCCCGAGGAGTTCGAGCCGTGCCCGCCGATGTTCGTCGAGACCGCTGACGGCTTTGCGCTGACCGACGCCGCGCAGGAGCTGTTGGCGCTGATGGACCCGCCCGCACCGGAGCCGCCGACGATCGCGGAGCGGTTGGCCACTCTGCGTGACGACCTGCTGGCGTTGGCGGCGGATCTTCCCGATGCGGCACGGCTGATGGAAGCCCACGACCTGCTGGACGCGGTCGAAGCGGTGCAGGTGGCATCGAACCTGCTCGGATCCTGCGACCAGGCCGTGGTCGCGGAGTTGGACCGGCAGCACGTCCACGAGCCGATGGGCGCCACGTCGACCGCCGATCTGTTGCGGTGGAAGCTGCGGGTCCGCCCGGCCGAGGCGAAGCGGCGGGTGACGCGGGCGCAGCAGTGCGCGCCGCGGGTGTCGTTGGACGGGCAGGTGCTGCCGCCAGTGCGGGACGCGGTCGCTGCTGCCCAGGCCGATGGGTCGATCAGCGTCGACCACGCCACCGTCATCGCCCACGCCATCACCCGGCTGCCGGTCGGGCTGCCCGTCGAGGAGTTGGCGACCGTCGAGCAGGCGCTGGTCGACCTGGCGCGGAAGTCCGACCCCACCGACGTCGCTCTCGCCGGCCGCAAGACCCGCGACCTCTACGACCCCGACGGGCCCGAACCCCGCGATCAGCAGCAACGCCGCACCCGGTCGGTCACACTTGGCCAGGACGACGACGGCACCGGCATCCTGCGCGGTGAACTCACCGCCGACCTGCTCGTCAAACTGCAGACCGTGCTGTCCCCGCTGGCCGCACCCCGCCCCGCCGACGCGAACGGCGACGACACCCGCACCCCAGGGCAACGGATGCACGACGCCCTGGAAGACCTCTGCGACCGGTTCCTGCGTTCCGGCACCCTCCCGGACTCCGGCGGCGTGCCCGCCACCGTCGCGGTCACGATGACGTTGGCGCAGCTGCAGGAACGGACCGGCCGGGTCACCACCGCCTTCGGCGGCGACCTGTCGATCGGCCAACTACTGCACGCGGCGTGTGAGGCCGAGATCATCCCCGTCGTCCTCAACGACGCCGGCGGGATCATGGCCTACGGCCGCAGCCAACGCTTCGCCACCGCCGGCCAGACCAAAGCACTACGGGCCAGAGACCGCGGCTGCACCTTCCCCGGCTGCCGGCGGCCACCGCAGTGGTGCCAACGCCACCACGTCAAGGAATGGCTGCGCGACGACGGCGACACCGACCTCGACAACCTCGTGCTGCTCTGCGCCTACCACCACCACTCGTTCGAACACTGGGGATGGCAGGTCCAAATGCGAGACGGCATGCCGTGGTGGACACCGCCCGCCACGATCGACCCCGAGCAGAAACCCGTGCAGAACACGGCACATCTCGTGGTCTGAGCGCGTAGTGCAATGGTCGCAGCGCAACCACAGACAGGTACACGGCCAGCGGCACGCACAGCCGACGACTCAGGGCGGACTGGTCAAGACAAGCATCCACGAGGGTCGGGTACCCCTACTGCGGTTCTCTCGGAACCCGGCGAACGCGGAACGGGCTGCCGATCAACGAGTCAGGACTCTCGGCGCCGAGATGGTTCAGCTGCGGGGGCGGAGCCGCAGGCCGGACATGCCGCCGTCGACGGCGAGCTCGGTGCCGGTGGTCGAGCCGGACAACGGCGAGGCGAGGTAGACGACGGCGGCGGCGATCTCCTCGGGGGCGACCAGCCGGCCGTGGGGC
>CAXUNA010000299.1:0-5476 GCA_964252095.1 uncultured Jatrophihabitans sp.
GTCGACGAGGAGACCGCCGGTGTCGGCGAGGTCATCCGCTCGGCGTTCGAACCGGCCAACGCCTACAACGGCGACATCGATGCACTGGGCAACGATCTGCAACGCTGGGTCTCGGGGAGCTGGCGCGTCGCCATGGTCTTCGAGGGAACGGGTTCGGCGAACCGCGGCACGGAACGCCTTGCCGGGGCGGGGATCCCGGCCCGGCTCGGCGCGCGTGGCGACGACGTCGACCCGTCGGTCGTTGCCGTCACCACCGGCTGTCTCACCGCCGGTCTCGTCTCGTCGTCGTTGTCGGTGGCGGTGCTGGCCGAGCCGGACGTCACCGGCCAGCGCGGTTCGGTCACGCGGGGCAAGATGCCGGCCCGTCGACGCAATGTCGTCGACCCGCTGCAGCTCAAGCCCGGCGACTTCGTCGTGCACGAGCAGCACGGGGTCGGTCGGTACGTCGAGATGGTGCGGCGCACCGTGAACGGCGGCGACCGTGAGTACGTCATCGTCGAGTACGCCCCGTCGCGCAAGAACCAGCCGCCGGACCGGTTGTTCGTGCCCACCGACGCGCTCGACCAGCTCACCCGCTACGTCGGCGGCGAGCAGCCGTCGCTGTCCCGCATGGGCGGCAGCGACTGGGCCAAGACCAAGGGCCGCGCGCGCAAGGCGGTCAAGGAGATCGCCGCCGAGCTCATCCGGCTGTACAGCGCACGGATGGCCACCGAGGGCCACGCGTTCGGTCCCGACACCCCGTGGCAGCGCGAGCTCGAGGACGCCTTCCCCTACACCGAGACGCCCGACCAGTTGGCCGCGATCGAGGAGGTCAAGGCCGACATGGAGAAGTCGTTGCCGATGGACCGCATCATCTGCGGCGACGTCGGCTACGGCAAGACCGAGGTCGCGGTGCGGGCGGCGTTCAAGGCGGTGCAGGACGGCAAGCAGGTCGCCGTGCTCGTGCCGACCACGCTGCTCGCCCACCAGCACCACGCGACGTTCACCGAGCGGATGTCGCAGTTCCCCGTGACGATCCGGGAGCTGTCCCGCTTCACCCACGGCAAGGACGCCGAGTCGATCATGTCGGGCGTACGCGACGGCAGCGTCGACATCGTCATCGGCACCCACCGGATCCTGCAGCAGACCGTGCGGTTCAAGGACCTCGGGCTGGTCATCATCGACGAGGAGCAGCGGTTCGGCGTCGAGCACAAGGAGTACCTGAAGTCGCTGCGCACCTCGGTCGACGTGCTCGCGATGTCGGCGACCCCGATCCCGCGCACCCTGGAGATGTCGCTCACCGGCATCCGTGAGATGACCACCATCCTCACGCCGCCGGAGGAGCGTCACCCGATCCTCACGTTCGTCGGCGCGCACGACAACCGGCAGATCGCCGCGGCGGTCCGGCGCGAGCTCATGCGCGACGGCCAGGTCTTCTACATCCACAACCGCGTCGAATCCATCGACCGGGCGGCGTCGCGGTTGCACGAGCTGGTGCCGGAGGCGCGCATCGCCGTCGGGCACGGGCAGATGTCCGAGGGTGCGCTGGAGGAGATCATGGTCGGCTTCTGGGAGAAGAAGTACGACGTCCTGGTGTCCACGACGATCGTCGAGTCCGGCCTCGACATCCCCAACGCCAACACCCTCATCGTCGAACGCGCCGACACGTTCGGCCTGTCCCAGCTGCACCAGATCCGCGGCCGGGTCGGCCGGGCGCGAGAGCGTGGGTACGCGTACTTCCTGTACCCGCCGGAGAAACCGCTGACGGAGACGGCCTACGACCGTCTCGCCACCATCGCCCAGCACAACGAGCTCGGCGGCGGCATGGCGGTGGCGATGAAGGACCTCGAGATCCGCGGCTCGGGCAACCTGCTCGGCGGCGAACAGGCCGGCCACATCGCGGGTGTCGGTTTCGACCTCTACGTCCGGCTCGTCGGCGAGGCGGTCGCGGAGTTCCGTGGCGACACCGCCGACGAGCAGCCGCTCGAGGTCAAGGTCGACCTCCCGGTCGACGCCAACCTCCCGCACGACTACCTGCCGGGCGAGCAGCTGCGGTTGCAGGCCTACCGCTCGCTGGCCTCGGCCACCACCGACGAGGCGGTCGACAAGGTCCGAGAGGAACTGGTCGACCGGTTCGGCCCGGTGCCGCCGGAGGTCGAGAACCTGCTGGCCGTCGCCCGGTTCCGCGTGGTGTGTCGCCGCTACGGCGTCAACGAGGTCTCGCTCGCCGGCCAGACCATCCGGTTCTCGCCGGTCGACCTCCCCGAGTCGGCCCAGCTGCGGCTCAAGCGCCTCTACGACCGCTCGCTCTACAAGCAGGCCGTCGCCACCGTCTCGGTCCAGCGCCCCAAGGGCGTCGTCAAACCGGACGGAACGGTGCAGACTGCAGCATTCGGCGGCGAGCCGATCCGCGACGTCGCGCTGCTCACGTGGTGCGCGAAGGTGCTCGCCGATCTCCTGGACTAACGCGCAGCGTGTGTGACCGAGATGCGCGCTGGAATGCCTTCGCCAGCGTGCATTTCGAACACCAAGCGCCGCCGCCGCTGTCGCCGGGGAGCGGCACGCGGACGCGCGGGGCAGGTCGGCGTCCGCCACGCTCACCGTGACGGTGAGCTGACCGGGGACGCGCTCTCTATGCTCACCCCGGGATCACGTGGAGGTGGGGCAGCAGTGGCGTCGACGACCGGTGTGATGCGGCGTGCGGTCGTGGCGTTCAGCGTCAGGAGCCGTCGTCGCAAGGCGGCACGGATCGTGCGGTTCATGCAGGAGAACGCGGTGCGCGACGTCGTGCTCGTGGGCTGCGGCGGACCGCTCAACGCGGCCAACGGCAACGCGCGCATCGTCGAGAACGCCGTCGCCGAGCACGCGACGATCACCCTCGCGATCGACACCACGCACTACGACGGCCTGCCCTGGCCGTTCCTGCAGGCCGACGGGCGTGACCTCCCGCTCGAGGACGCCAGCACCGACATGGTGCTGGCCAACGCGGTCATCGAGCACGTCGGCGACGAGCCGGACCAGCGGAAGTTCGTCGCCGAGCAGAGCCGCGTGGGTCGCAGCTGGGTCATCACCACCCCGAACCGGTGGTTCCCCGTCGAGTCCCACACCTCGGCGGTCCTGCGGCACTGGTCGCCGCAGTGGCGCGCCGGCCGCGACGACTTCACGCGGCTGCTCTCGCTGGCGGAGTTCAAGGCGTTGCTGCCGTCCGACGCGGTCGTGGTCGGCAAGCCCTGGTCAGCCACGTTCACCGCCTTCCACGCACCGGCCGCGTCCTGACACCGCGGCGCGCCCCGCCGTGGCGTGCGGTCCGTGGACCACGTGAGCGAGGGCGGCGTCATCGATGCGTCGGTGTGCAGCTTCCGGCCGTGGATCCGGCCCCGGCAGCAACGGTTTCCTGCACACCGCTGCGGTCACCGACGCCTCAGCCGGCCGGCGGCACCCACGTGTCCAGCGACCAGCCGCCGCCGATCGCTGCGGCACCGTCCAGTTCCGCCACGGGCAACCACCGGCCGTCGGCGCCGGTACCGACCCTGTCCCACACCGTGTGATCGGCGCGCAGGACCCGGACCTGCGGGGTGTACGAGCCGTCGAAGGTCGTCACGTCGGTCTGGCTCCCGACGATCGCGGTCACGGCGGGCCCGGTCAGCAGCAGGTCGGTGACCGTGTGCCCGGCCAGGGTGAGCTCGTGGATCCGGCCCGAGGAGTCGAGGGCGTAGCAGTCCGACGTGGGGCTGGTCGTCACGCTCCGCGCGCCGATGACGCTCGAACGGCCGCGGGACGCCGATCCGTCCACCACGTCGACGCTGCCGTCGGCGTTCGCGACGCAGGCCACGCCGGCCGGGTCGAGGGCGACGCCCACGACCGGGTCGGTCAACCACGTCACGGTGTGCGCCGCCGGAGCGCGACCGCCCCAGGCGACCACCGAGCCGTCGGTACGAACACCCACCGTGGGTGAACCGGTGTCGAGCGCGGCCACCGAGCGCACCTGGGTCACGCCGGTCACCGGGCCGAACTCCCGGACGGACCCCGTGACGCCGTGGGCGCCGGGGTAGTCGTCGTCGGTCCAGACCGTGCCGTCGCGCTCGACGACGTAGACACCGGTCCGGGTCGCCGCGAGGTGGACGCCTCCGGTCGTGAGCGTCGACGGCCCGGCGTCGTCCCGGTGCCACACCGAGACGGTCCCGTCGGAACGCAGCGTCGCCGTCTCACCCCGCGACGGGCCGGTACCCGTGACCTCGACGATGTCGCCGGCGGCACCGGGCACCGCGCGGTTCCAGGAGTCCGACCGGGAACCGCCGAGGAACACGTACCGACCCTGCGCCCACAGACCGGTCGCCGGCGTCGCGGGAGTTCGGACGAAGACGCCGGCGAGATCGACCACGAGTTCCGGGTGGCCGGCCACGTCGACGCTCCCGTAGCGACTCGTGATGCTGGTGGAGCCGCCGTCGCCGAGCGTCGCCAGCACCGCGTCGGGGGTCGTGCCGCGGCCCCAGTTGAGGTCCGACGTCCCGGGAACGGGTTGGGCGTCCTCGGCGTGCCCGCGCGTCGGCGCGAGTGCCGTCCACCCCGTCCACCGCGACGACACGACGGTGACGTTCAACCAGGCCGCCGTCAGGTGGATCAGCGCGTCGGCCGGTGGCAGGTCGTCGTGGCCCGCCACCGGCAGGCTCGTCCCGCTCAGGGGTTCGGCCCACCCGGAGGGCGCGAGCTCCCCGGTGCCGTTGCGGCTGTCGAACACCCGGTGCGGCTCGAGCGCGACGAACCGGGAACCGCCGGCGGCCCCGGCCCCGGCCGTGAACCAGCCGGAGAGGTCGACGACCACATCCGCCCGACCGGCATCGACGAACAGCGTGATCGACGTGTCGGCGGCGACCGGCACGATCGCGCGGTTCGAGCGCACGTCCCCCCGCGCGGCGTTCATCGACGAGGTCGGCGGACGCGGGCCCGAGCCCCATGCCGTGACGTAGACGTTCCCGTCCGGACGCACCGTCGTGAGGTCCACCGCGACCGCCGAGGCGCCGGCCGGAACGCCGGTGAGCGGGATCCGGCGCGACACGCCGCCGACCAGCCGGCCGTTGGTGGACCGGCGCGAGTCGAACAACCGGCGCGGGGTGGCCGGCTGGTAGGTCGCTCCGGTGGCGGCGTGGGCGGGGTCGGTGAACCAGCCGACGAGATCGGCGACCACGTGCACGCGGGCCGACGCGGTCACCACGACGGTGCCGGAGGCGCCCAACCGGCTGGTGACCAGCTGCGCCACGTCGCGACGCGCGACGAAGTTGACGTTCGAGCTCGCCGTCGTGCCGGACGGCGAGACCGCGAGCCAACCGGCGCCGGTCGCGCCCGTGACCGTCACGTTGAGCACGACGGCCGACACGCCCTCGGCCGGGAGCCCGCCGTGACCCGCGAGTGCGAGCGACAGCCGGGTCGTCGTCGCGCGGGGTGCGCCGAGGCCGCGCCGGGTGTCGAGCACGCGGGTGGGGGCGAGTGGCACGTAGGT
>CAXUNA010000300.1:0-5452 GCA_964252095.1 uncultured Jatrophihabitans sp.
CGTCGTCGGCGTCGGCCGACAGCAGGTCGCCGAGCGTCGACGCCGCGTCCTCCCGCCGCCGGCTCTGGGCGGCCAGCAGCGTGCCGGCGTGTTCGGCGAGGTCGGTCGCGGCGTGGACGGCGGGGGAGTCGACGTCGCCGGTCCAGTCGTAGGCCCAGACGTACCCGTAGGTGACCCCGCGCCACCGCGCCGGCAGGCAAAGCCGCGGCGCGATGCCGAGCGCGACGTCGCCGGGGATCGTGACGGGCGTCGGTGTGGAGGCGATGCCGAAGCCCTCGAACCACTCCCGGACCTGCCGGGTCGACTGGCGGGTGAGGATCGAGCCCTGCCGGACGGCGTCGACGTCGGCGCGCTGCGAGCCGTAGGCGACGAGGTCGAAGTTCCGGTCCTCGAGGGTGATGGGGGCGTGCAGCAGTCGCGCCGCCTCCTCGACGATCCCCTGTAGCTCCGGCCTCACCGGTTGAGCATATGTCTGATCGGTACCGCCCGGCGCCAGACGTGTGTCGGTATCCGGGCGCGGCGATGGTGGGAAGACTGACCGGCATGGCCAACCCGGTGCTGATGAAGCTGTCCCGCAACGACCGGGTGCGGCGGCTGACCACGTCGCTGCCCGTCACCCGCCAGGTCGTCGACCGGTTCGTCGCGGGCACCACCGAGGAGCAGGCGTTGGCGAGCGTCCGCGACCTGCTGGCGGACGGTCTCGACGTCACGGTGGACCGGCTCGGGGAGGATGTCACCGACCGCGAGCACGCCGATGCCACCGCCGCGGCGTACGTCGGTTTCCTCGACCACCTGCACGCGGCCGGGCTGACGCCTGCCGCCGAGGTGTCGCTCAAGCTCTCGGCGATGGGGCAGGCGCTCGGCGCCGACGGTCCGGCCATCAGCCTCGACAACGCCCGGCGGGTGTGCGAGGCCGCGGCCCGTGCCGGCACCACGGTCAGCGTCGACATGGAGGACCACACCACGGTCGACGCCACGCTGGCGACCGTGGCCGAACTCCGGTCCGACTTCCCGTGGGTCGCGACCGTCGTCCAGGCCATGCTGAAGCGCACCGAGGGCGACCTGGCGTCGCTCACGCACGCGGGTTCGCGCATCCGGTTGGTCAAGGGCGCGTACGCCGAACCCGCGTCGGCCGCGTTCCAGAGCAAGGCCGAGGTCGACGACGCCTACGCCCGCTGCCTCCGGTTGCTCATGGCCGGCGACGGCTACCCGCAGGTCGCGACGCACGACCCCGCCCTCATCGACGCCGCGGAGCGGATGATCGTGGAGTTCGGGCGGGGCTCGGACAGCTACGAGTTCCAGATGCTGTTCGGCATCCGCACCGGTGAGCAGCACCGCCTGCACGCCGCCGGCCACCGGGTCCGCGTCTACGTGCCGTTCGGCGACGACTGGTACGGCTACTTCGTCCGTCGCCTCGCCGAGCGCCCGGCCAACGTCGGCTTCTTCGTCCGCGCGCTCGTCTCCCGCTGACCCCACGACCCGATCCTGTGTACTGAGGCCGCCTGGGGCGGCCTGGGTACACGGAATTCGCAGAGAGGACCACCTGATGGACGCCGTCACCCGCGTTCCCGCCCCGGTCAACGAGACCGTGCAGACCTACGCGCCCGGATCGGCCGAGCGCACCGCGTTGCAGGCAAAGCTGGTCGAGCTGGTGAAGTCGCCGGTCGAGTTCACCGCCACCATCGGCGGTGAGCAGAAGCTCGGCGGGGGTGCGGAGTTCGACGTCGTCCAGCCGCACCGTCGTGATCACGTGCTCGGTTCGGGGCGCGCCGCGAGCGCGGCCGACACCACCGCGGCGATCGAGGCAGCGTCGGCCGCCGCGCCGGCGTGGGCCGCGACGGACTTCGACGAGCGGGCGGCGATCCTGCTCAAGGCCGCCGAACTGCTCTCGGGTCCGTGGCGCTCGACCCTCAACGCCGCGACCATGCTCGGGCAGAGCAAGACCGCCTACCAGGCCGAGATCGACGCCGCCTGCGAGCTCGCCGACTTCTGGCGGTTCAACGTCGCCTTCGCGCGGGAGATCCTGGCCGAGCAGCCGATGGCGAACTCCGCGGGCATCTGGAACCGACTCGACCACCGCCCGCTCGAGGGTTTCGTCTACGCCATCACGCCGTTCAACTTCACCGCCATCGCGGGCAACCTGCCCACCGCGCCCGCGCTCATGGGCAACGTGGTGCTGTGGAAGCCCTCGCCCACGCAGCAGTTCGCCGCGCACTTCACGATGCGGCTGCTGGAGGAGGCGGGGATGCCGCCGGGCGTCATCAACCTGCTCCCCGGTGACGGCCTCGACGTCTCCTCGGTCGCGCTCACGCACCCCGACCTCGCCGGCATCCACTTCACCGGCTCCACCCCGACGTTCCAGCACCTCTGGCGCACCGTGGGCGAGAACATCGGGAACTACCGGGCCTACCCGCGCATCGTCGGCGAGACCGGCGGCAAGGACTTCATCCTCGCCCACCCCTCCGCCGACGTCGACGTGCTGCGCACCGCGATGATCCGCGGCGCCTTCGAGTACCAGGGGCAGAAGTGCTCGGCCGCCTCGCGGGCGTACGTCCCGCGCTCGGTGTGGACGCGGCTCGAGGACGACCTGATCGCCGAGACCGAGTCGATCACGGTCGGCGACGTCACGGACTTCTCGAACTTCATGGGTGCCGTCATCGACGACCGCGCGTTCGCCAAGCACCAGCGCGCGTTGCAGCGTGCAACGGACAACCCGAACCTCGACGTGCTGGCCGGCGGCAGCTGCGACGACAGCGTGGGGTACTTCGTGCGCCCCACGCTGATCGAGGGCGCCGACCCGACCGACGAGATCTTCACGACCGAGTACTTCGGGCCGATCCTCGGCGTGCACGTCTACGACGACGCCGACTTCGAGACGGTGATGGATCGGGTCGACACCGCGTCGCCGTACGCGCTCACCGGGTCGATCATCGCGCAGGACCGCTCGGCCGTCGCCCGCGCGAGTCAGCGCCTGCGCAACACCGCCGGCAATTTCTACGTCAACGACAAGCCGACCGGCGCGGTCGTCGGCCAGCAGCCGTTCGGTGGCGCCCGCGCCTCCGGCACGAACGACAAGGCCGGCGCGCCGCAGAACCTGCAGCGGTGGACCTCGACGCGGTCGATCAAGGAGACGCTGGTGCCCGCCACCGCGTGGCGATACCCGCACATGGAGGGTTAGACCGGAGCCGGCACCGGCAGCTGCGCCATCGGCGACCAGTCGTCGCCCGGTGCCTGCGCGACGACGATCTTCGGTGTCGCGACGAGCGCCTGCGGCCACTCCCGCTGGATCTTCGGGATCAGCGGCGAGCTCAGGTGTTCCTCGACGTCCTCGTCGCGGTGCGCCTCGACGAGGACGAACTCGCACGGGTCGTCGACGCTGCGGCTCCACCGGAACCACAGGGTGCCGGGCTCGGACCGGGTGGCCTGCGTGAACTCGTCGACCAGGTCGAGCCAGCGGTCGCACCACTCGGGTCTGACCTGGAAACGGATCGTGATCATCAGCATGGCGACCGCCCTCCTGTGAGAGCCCGACCGTACGGAGGGTCACACCGCCAAGTCAACAGCTGTTGAACCGCCCGTTCGGGCGCGCAGGTGGGCAGGCTGGACCCGTGCGCATCCTCGTCACCGGCGCGTCCGGCTTCGTCGGCGGTCATCTGGCCGCCGCGCTCGAGGCCGACGGCCACGACGTCCGGGCCATGACCCGTCACCCGGACTCCTACGACGGCCCCGGCACACCGGTCGGTGCGGACGTCAGTCGGGCCGAGTCCCTGCCCGCCGCCCTCGAGGGCTGCGCCGCCGCCTACTACCTCGTCCACTCCCTCGGCGATGCGGACTTCGAGGAACGTGATGCGGCCGCGGCCCGTGCGTTCGGCCGGGCCGCGAAGGACGCAGGTGTGCAGCGCATCGTCTACCTCGGCGGTCTGGGCGAGGACAGCGACGACCTGTCCCCCCACCTGCGCTCGCGGCGGCAGGTCGAGAAACTGTTGGGCGAGGCGGGGGTTCCCGTCACCGCACTGCGGGCGGGCATCGTCATCGGCCACGGCGGCGTGTCCTGGGAGCTGACCCGGCAACTGGTCGAGCACCTGCCGGCCATGATCACGCCGCGGTGGGTGCGGACCAAGACCCAGCCCATCTCCCTCGCCGACGCCGTGCGCTACCTCGTCGGGGTGCTCGACGTCGAGGACGACGCGTCGCACCACTACGACATCGGTGGACCCGAGGTGCTGGCCTACGTCGACATGCTGCGCCGGGTCGCGGCGATCGAGGGCCGCACGCTCGTCATCGTGCCGGTGCCGTTGCTCTCGAAGTCCCTGTCCTCGCGGTGGTTGTCGCTGGTCACCGACGTCGACGTGCAGACCGGCCGCTCGCTCATCGAGTCGATGAGCAACGAGGTGGTGGTCCGCGACGGTGGCGCGATCCGGGACGTCGTCCCGTTCGAACCGATGGAGTACGACGACATGGTGTTGCTGGCCCTCGGCGCCCGGGCCCGCGCGGCCCGCGAAGGAGCATCCGCGTGACCGCGCTGGGGGACCGTCTCGACCTGCTGTCCCGGAAGCTGCCGTCGTGGTTGACCGAGAAGGTCCCACGGGACCACTGGGAGCCCGATGCCGTGTTCCGCCGCCGCCGCAAGGTCGTGGCCGGCTCGACCGTGGTCGGGGCGTCGTTGCTCGGTGCAGCACTCTCGACCGAACCGGACTCCAAGGAGTTCTACGGGCTCACGGCGGGCGTCGCCGCGACCTGGCTGGTCGGCGGGTTCACCTCCGGACCGTTGCACCTGGGTTACCAGCAGCGGCGGACGGCGCAGGAACTCGAGCGGCCGGTCGTCACCCCCATCGCCCTCGGTCTCGGCTCGTTCGGCCTGTTCTACGGCGCCGCGCTCGTGGCCCGGGAGATCCCGTTCCTCGACCGTGCGCTGACGAGCATCCTGTCCTTCGCCCACGAGAACAACAACGGTCTCGCGCTCGCGACCGCGCTCGCCAACGGTGCGGCCGAGGAGGTCTTCTTCCGAGGTGCGCTGTACGCGGCGGCGGGCGTCGACCGGCCGGTGCTGAAGACCACGGCGGTGTACACGCTGACGACGGTCCCGACCCGCAACCCGGCCCTCATCCTCGCCGCGGCCGTCATGGGGACGCTGTTCGCCTTCCAGCGCCGTGCGAGCGGCGGCATCCAGGCGCCGATGCTCACCCACGTCACCTGGTCGACGTTGATGTTCCAGTGCCTGCCGCCGCTGTTCACCGGGCCGAAGGCCGAGGCGCGGCGGGCGGGGGTCGAGCGCCGGGCGGCCCTCCTGCCATCGGCCGCCACGCACCATGCGGTCCTGCTCGACGACGCGGCGGAACGCGCTCAGCAGCAGCGTCAGGGCGGGGGCGGCCACCTCCTCGATGAAGGTGTCGGGGCAGTTGGTGACGGGGATGCCGCGCGCGCGCGCCGCCTTCAGGTCGATGTGGTTCAC